>JAZKBU010000010.1 GCA_040388375.1 Bacteroidota bacterium
ATTATACTTGGAACAACACAAGCCAAACATCGCGTACCATAAAAGTATTACCACCCAATGGAACTACTGTTTATTATGTAACCGATACTTACTCGTGCTTACGCGATTCATTTACCGTAAATGCAACCTCCCTCCCTATTACCCTACTTAATTTTGATGCGCAACTGGCCAACAAAAAAGTAAAACTCAATTGGTCTACCGCAATGGAAATTAACAATAATTTTTTTACTGTAGAAAGAAGCGAAAATGGTAAAACATTTTATCCTATAGCCAATATAAAAGGTGCGGGTAATAGCACTAAAACTTCACAGTATAGTTTAATTGATGATATCAATACTGTAAATGCTAATACTATTTTCTATCGCCTTAAACAAACCGATTTTGATGGCAGATTCACTTATTCAAAAACCGCTACCATTGATTTAGGAAATGTAGGAAACTTTGACTTAAGTGTTTTTCCTAATCCTAATAGTGGAACATTCACCATTGGTTTAAGCAATGTAATGAGCGAAACCATATACATCACCATATTTGATTTATTGGGTAATGAACACTTTGTGCAAGAAATTGAAACCATCAATGGAAAGAAAAATATTGAGTTGAGTTTACCTCCGGGTTTTTATACTTTAAACGCTACCACCATTGAAGGTAAAGTAATCGTTCAAAAAATATTTGTTAATAAATAGGCCCAATCAATTCAAGTGTAATTGTGTAATCATTTTCACTACAATTAATACAATAAAAAAAGCCACTTGTTTAAAAACAAGTGGCTTTTTTTATTGTATCTTTAAAATAGAATTTTGTTAGTTATTCATACTGGCTAAAAACTCTTCATTCGATCTTGTATTTTTCATATTATTCAATACCACATTCATCGCCTCTTCTGCATTCATATCAGCAATATGGTTACGCAATACCCAAACACGTTGAATAGTTGATTTATCTAACAATAAATCATCTCTTCTGGTACTTGACGAAACAATATCAATAGCAGGGTAAATACGTTTGTTAGCTAATTTTCTATCTAACTGTAATTCCATATTACCCGTTCCTTTAAACTCTTCAAAAATTACCTCATCCATTTTAGAACCGGTATCAATTAAAGCAGTAGCTATAATGGTTAACGAACCTCCATTTTCAATTTTACGTGCTGCACCAAAAAAACGTTTTGGTTTGTGCAATGCATTAGCTTCTACCCCACCTGATAATACTTTACCTGACGAAGGGGCCACTGTATTAAATGCACGGGCCATACGTGTAATTGAATCCAATAAAATAACTACATCGTGACCACACTCTACCATACGTTTGGCTTTTTCTAAAACCATATTAGCTAACTTAACATGTTTTTCAGCCGGCTCGTCAAAAGTACTGGCAACTACTTCAGCTCTAACACTGCGTTGCATATCAGTAACCTCTTCTGGGCGTTCATCAATCAACAATACCAATAAATATACTTCCGGATGATTTTTAGCTATAGCATTTGCTATTTCTTTTAATAAAATGGTTTTACCTGTTTTAGGTTGTGCAACAATTAAACCACGTTGTCCTTTTCCTATTGGTGCCAATATATCAATAATACGTGTTGAATAGGTTGATGCATTATCAGCTAAATGCAAACGCTCATCGGGAAACAAAGGCGTTAAATGTTCAAATGCTACTCTATCTCTAACTTCTGCAGGTATTCTTCCATTAATGGATTCTACTTTTATCAAAGCAAAATACTTTTCACCTTCTTTTGGAGGGCGAATAGTACCTCTTACTGTATCGCCCGTTTTTAAACCAAATAATTTTATTTGCGATGGAGATACATATACATCATCAGGCGATGACATATAATTATAATCACTCGAACGTAAAAAGCCATATCCATCCATCATTGTTTCCAATGAACCTTCACATGTAACTATACCTTCCAGTTCAACATATTCTTGTTTTTCTCTCTCTCTGTTGTTATGTCTGTCTTGTTTATTTTTCTCCCAAGGTTTTTGTCTGTTTTCTCTTACCTGAGGGTTAGTATTGTTTTCCGGAGCCTGAGTATTTTCACCATTTCCGTTTCCTTCTCCATTAAGTTCACCGGTTGTTTTTGTTTCATTACTATTATTTTCAATAACAGTATTTACATTTCCATCCAATTCTACTTTCTCCTCAATAGGTTTTAATTCATTATGGTTAACCATTTCAGGCTCGTTACGTACTTCTTCTGTATGTTCCGTAACGTTAGTAGAAAGGGCCAAAGTTGGTTCTGTTGATTTTGCTTTGCGCGGACGGCCTTTTTTCTTAGGTGACGCATCATCAGCGTTATTATCAGTTGTTGTTTTGCTTTGCTCTTGCAAAACACTGTCAATTAATTGTTGTTTACTTAATTCGGTAACATTTTGCACTTCTAAAGAAAGCGCCAAATCTCTTAGCTCAGAAACGAGCATTTGATTTAAACTAGTGGTGTCGTACATGTAATAATGTAAAGTTTTTACTATAAATTAGTTTTGATTTTTGTTGATGCTATAAACAATAGCTCAGTGAAGGATAATTAACGAAATGAATTATTACAAAACATGTTAATTGATTCCGATTGCAATAAAGTCAATATATACAATATATGCAAGCCCTATATTTATATTCATAAAACCGCTGCAATAAAGCTCTTTAACAAATAATAATCCATCTAAAACACCTTCGCTTTTACGGTAGCATAATCTACGTTATCCTGGTAATTGGTTTGTAAGTATGCCTTTCCGTACTGTAGCCAATGGTTGTTGACCAATGAATCATTATTTTTATTTGAATAAACCACCTTTTGCTGGTTATGGTCATAAATAATTTGGTGCGTATCTGTAACCAAACCAAACCCATTATCAAAAGCATAATAGGCAAAATGAGGTGTTTGCTGAGAAAATATATTTTTACTTCGTTTAAAATGCTCATTAGCAATATCCATTTGTCCTAATAAAGTAGCAGCAATATCAGTATGTGAAATAACATGGCTATTGGTTTTACCAACCCATTCACTATTCAAAGCTCCACCGCAAACCAACATAGGTATATGATGTCGTTCCACTTCATATATATTTCTACCCCTTGGAAATTTACACGCATGGTCAGCTAAAATAACAAACACCGTATTTTTATACCAGTCAGATTTCTTTGCTTCTTGTAAGTAGGCATATAAACAAGAGTCAGCATAATGCATGGTGTTTCTGTATCCATCATTTAATTTGTCTCTGTCACCTTTAAACAATTGTGGTATAGCCGCATCAAACCATTCGTGTGTAGTCATAGTACTTAACACAGAGAAAAACGGTTGAGGGGTTTGTTTTAAATCTAATAAGTGTTTAGTAAAAGTCTCTTCATCATAAGCACCCCAATTGGTTCGCTTATTAATTTTAAAGTCATCCTCACCCACCATTGTTTTAACACCTGCGGCACGTAAATAAGCTTCAATATTATCAAACTGCAAACGACCTCCGTTGTAATAAGATGTATGGTAATTGTTTTCATTCATTACCTTATACAAATTTGGTAGTTTATCAAATTTGCCAAATTCCTTTATAATAGAACTAATAGGTTGCGCAGGATAAGCACTTAATATAGCCAACATACCTTGTTCTGTCCTATCACCTGTGGCGTAACATTTATCAAAAAACAGGCCTTCGTTTTTTAAGGTACAGAACTTAGGTGTAATACCCCTCTCACCTCCTAAACATTCAATTACATCAGCCGACCAACTTTCCAACATAATAACAACTATATTAGGTCGGTTGGTATTTAATATTTTTTGCACGCTATCCGGCTTTGCCTGATGCATTTCATGCAACAAATGGTTAGCCTTTTCATGGTCAAAAAACACATAAGGGTTATGCTGAGAGGGAATAGGATTGAGAAACAAATCGGCAAAATTCCAAAAACTGTTTAAGGCAGCATAATTTAAAACGGAATGAGCTGAAAAAAATATTTGATTTCTATTGATAGGTACTCGTTGAAAACCTCCGCGAGCCATAATCACCAAAACAAATGATACTATAATAGGAGTTATTACTTTTAGTTTAATATCAATTTTACGTTGGGTTAATGGTTTATACATTTTATTAAACAACCACCAAAACAAAATCATTTGAACCGCCATAATAGCAAATAAACCAATATTCTCTGCCGCAAATAAAGCAGGCAATACTTCATCAGGATAGGCCATGTAAGATAAAGCCTTGGCATTTGTTTTAGTACCCCATACTTTAAATATACCGGCATCAGTACTACCTACAAAACAACAAATAACAATAAATAGGCGTGTTTGGTATTGGACAATTTTATTTAAAGTGGGTTGCCAATTGGTAAACCAACTTATAATACTTAGTAAAACAGGTAAGCTAACTAAATAAACGCACGTAGCTAAGTTTAAAATCAAACCCTTTTTAAACGAAAACAAAATTTCAGCTAAAGGTGCATGTAAGCTACTAAAGCTAATGAGTAAAAATGAAATTTGCTGGCAAATGAAAAAGAACAACCAAAAGGCCAATAAACGTAAATAAAATTGTAAGGTATTTTTCAATATAATTTTAGGCTTTAAACAGCAAATTAACTCATAATTACTTAATAATTAATTAACAATTTATTAGTCCATAAAATAAAAAAGCCCCAACTTATAAAGTTGAGGCTTTTCATTTATCAGGTTAAAAACAAATAGTTTTAAACCCCTACATCGTGCATAGCACTTTCGTATATAAACGGATGGCGTGTTGGATACAAATTAGCTTTGGTTAAAGCTTTCATCACAACAGTTAAAAACAATCCTGCAAAGAATAACAATAAACCTATTTCCATAAAACCAATTCCCTGATTTGGAATTTCTATTGAACCTGTAGGATTATGTGGAGTAATAGCTGTTGGTAAATCCATTGCTCCTGGCATAACCATTAAGAAACAATCATTCCAATGTCCGATAAGTAAAGCCGCACCTACAATATAACCTACTTTTCTATTTCTTTTTGCATCACGCATCATAAAAATAAAGAATGGTGTAACAAAGTTTAACAATAAGTTTAAGTAGAAATTGAATTGATACGAACCAAACATACGCTCTTTGTAGTACACTACCTCTTCAGGAATATTAGCATACCAGATTAATAAGAACTGTGCAACCCACATGTATGTCCAGAATACAGAAAATGCAAACATAAACTTACCTAAATCGTGTTGGTGTTCATCAGTTACAACACCTGCTAAATAACCTTTGCTTCTTAAATACCATACCAATAAATAAGTAATTGTTAAAGCACTTACCCAACCGGTAGCAAAGTTATAAATAGTGAATATAGTTGAATACCAATGAGCATCAATACTCATCATTAAATCCCATGCAAGCATAGAGAAAGTAAAACCAAATATGAATAAGAAGTAAGTTGATAGTTTAAAGTTTTTATCAAAATTTTCAACACCACCTATTAAGTCTTCGTTACGTGAGTTTTTTCTAATTTGAGCAGCAGCCCAAATCCAGAAAGCAGTAAATAAAACCAAACGAACCAAATAAAATGGTTGTGCTAAATACCAAGTTTTTTTAGCTAATAATGGATCTGATTCCATTACACCAGGGTGTGCCCAATGGTAAATACCGCCATGTAATACATAAAAGTTAATTAATATTATGGACAATAAAAAACTGGCACCAATTATCATGTAGGTACTCATTGCCTCTGGAATTCTGCGAATAGCTACATACCAAGCTGCGTTAGCCAACTGGCTGATAACAACAAAAATAATAGCACAGGTAGCAATAATAAAAGTGAAATAGCTATCTATCAACATATTACCCCAAAACCTTTTAGCAACTAAATGGTGAGCATCTTCAGCACTTATTCCTTCAATAGAAGGATGATAAGTAAAGTAACCAAGTATAGTTAAAAGCACCCCAACAATCATCAAACCGTACGACCACTTTTTATTGCCTTCAGTTACTGTATATTTTTCTTCTTTAATTTCTATATGTGTATCGTGTGACATAATTTTTTTTCAAATAATTAATTCAACTTAATTTTTAACGGTACTATCAGCAGCAGCACTTGGAGCACTTGCAGTAGTTTTAAAAGTATTAACATAGTGTATTACCTGCCATATTTGATTAGGACTTAATACAGTACCATAAGCACCCATTAAGTTTCTACCATATTTAACAGAGTAAAATGCTTTTCCATCATTAATAGTTGGAAGCCTGTCTGCATAACTTGGTACTTTAGGAAACTTACCATCAGCAACTATAGTTCCATTTCCTTGTCCGTCCTCGCCATGGCAAGGAGTACAGTTAATAGAGTATAATCTTTTACCTTCAGCTAAATTGTAAACAGTAGCACTTAGCGGATTTTTCAGAGCACCGGCAGCTTCATAAGCTTCCGTTGTTTTAGGAAAATCATAAGTAGCGTAATCAGCCTGACCACGTGCAATAGTGTGTTTTGCAGGTAAACGCATATTCATACCATTAGGGTTAATAGTATTTGGTTTATCTTCTTCCTGACTCAAAGGCTCATAAGCAAATGAATGGTACATATTAGGTGCATACTCTAATCCCGGATTATCACCTCCGGCCGTACATGAGGCTATAAAAGCCATACCCGAACCTAATAAAATAGCTATACTTATATTTTTTAATTTCATAGTATTAGTCTTCAAACTCCCTTTCTCTTATTTCAATAGCTCCATTATTTTTCAATAATGAACTTAACTCAGTTATATCTGTTTTGTTAGGTACCACATCAATAGCTACTACAAATAAATCATCAGTAACTCTGATATCAATAATATCAGCATTTTTACCCCAAATCATTTTGTTAACAGCAAAGAAGCAACCCACCATACCAAAGGCAGTACATAAAATGGCCAACTCAAATGTTATTGGAATATAAGTTGGTATATGCAATGAAGGTTTACCACCTACATTTATTTGCCAATCAAAATAAGAAGCATATGATTGTAAAGTTAAAGCCAATACAATACCGGTCATAGCAAAACAAAACGCAGCAACTGTTAATCTTGATCTTTTAATTCCCAATACTCTGTCCATTCCGTGAATAGCAAATGGCGAGTATACATCTCTAACTCTGTACCCATCATGAATCAACTTTTTAGTTGTATCATAAATATGGTCAGGGTCGTTATAAATTCCTAAAATTACTTTATTAGTGTCCATGAACTGAATCTCCTTTCGTTTCGTGTGCGTGATTAGGCATTTTGTGATTGTTTTTTAATAATTCAGTGTATTGTTTTTCTAATTCCAAAGCATGTTTAGTTTTAACAATACTTTTCAACTCACTCATGTTAATAGAAGGTAAAAACTTCATGAATAAGAAAAATAAGAAGAAGAACAATCCAAATGAACCAATTAAAATAGATACCTCAACAAGAGTAGGTGTATACATACTCCAACTTGAAGGAAGGAAATCTCTATGTAACGAAGTTACGATGATTACGAAACGTTCAAACCACATACCTATATTCACAATAATTGACATAATGAAAATAAACCAAGGTGTAGTACGTGCCCATTTAATCCAGAATACCTGAGGAGCCACCAAGTTACATCCCATCATTATCCAGTAACTCCATCCGTAAGGACCGAAAGCACGGTTTAAGAAAGCATATTGCTCATATTCAACACCAGAGTATGCAGCCACAAAGAACTCAGTAATGTAAGCTAAACCTACCATTGTTCCTGTTAACATTACTACACGACACATTGCATCTAAATGCGCTTCAGTAATATAATCTTTATAGCTTAATACTTCACGGGCAACAATCAATAAAGTTAATACCATTCCAAATCCCGAGAAGATAGCTCCCGCAACAAAGTAAGGAGGAAAAATAGTTGTATGCCATCCCGGTACTAATGAAGTAGCAAAGTCCATAGATACAATTGAGTGAACCGAAAGTACCAAGGGAGTAGAAATAGCCGCTAATATTAAACTGATTACTTCATATCTGTGCCATACTTTAGTTGAACCATTCCAACCCATTGCAAAGAAACCATACCAGAATTTACGTACTTTACTGGTTGCTCTATCACGTACGGTAGCTATATCTGGTATTAAACCTACATACCAGAATACTAATGATACTGAGAAATAAGTAGAGATTGCAAATACGTCCCAAACCAAAGGTGAGTTAAAGTTTACCCATAAACTACCCAAAGCATTTGGAAGCGGAATAGGCCAATAAGCTACCCACGGACGACCCATGTGAGATAAAATAAATGATGCCGCACAAACTACCGCAAAAATGGTCATTGCTTCTGCTGAACGGTTAATAGACATACGCCATTTTTGGCGGAATAATAATAATACTGCTGAAATTAAAGTACCGGCATGTCCAATACCTACCCAAAATACGAAATTGGTAATATCAAAAGCCCAACCCACAGTTTTATTTAAACCCCAGGCTCCTAAACCCACTAGCATGGTATAAGTAGTGGCAAAAATCCAAATTGCTAAAACAATAGTTGATAAACCAAATCCAATCCACCAACCTTTTGACGGTTTGTTTTCTATTGGACGAGTGATTTCTTTCGTAATATCACTGTAGGTTTTACCACCTGTTACGAGCAAATCTCTAATTGGTGATTCGTATGACATGTAATTATATTATTTTAAAATTTTTGTTTAATTGATTAATAAATTTTGATTAATGAGCTTCGTGCGCAGCTTCTTTAGCAGGCTCATGTTTTTCTTCATGATGCGCAACTGGAGCTTTTTGCTCACCGGCAATAGGTTCGTTTACGTTTCTTATTTTAGTTAAGTAACCAACTGAAGGTTGAACGTTGTACTCTTCTAATAGAACATATTTACGTTCGTTTTTGAATAATTTAGAAATTTCGCTGTTAGCATCATTCATATCACCAAAAACCAAAGCATCTGCAGGGCATGATTGTTGGCAAGCTGTTTTCACATCACCATCAACCATTGTTCTGTTTTCAATTTTAGCTTTTAACTTACCGGCTTGGATACGTTGAACGCAGAAAGAACATTTTTCCATAACCCCTCTAGAACGAACAGTTACATCAGGATTGATAACCATTCTACCTAAATCATTATTGAAATGGAAATCAAATTGATCATTTTCTCTGTATTTAAACCAATTGAATCTACGTACTTTATAAGGACAGTTATTTGCACAGTACCTGGTTCCTACACAACGGTTATAAGCCATTTGGTTTAAACCTTCTGAGCTATGAACTGTTGCTAATACAGGGCAAACTGTTTCGCAAGGAGCGTGACCACAATGTTGGCACATCATAGGTTGATACATTACCGAAACATTTTCGTAATCAACATCGCTGCCTTTTTTATCTAATTCTTTTTCTTTGGTAGTTACTACACCCTTGCTATCTTTAAAGCTATAGTATCTGTCAATACGTATCCAGTGCATTTCGCGACTGTTTAATATTTCTTTTCTACCAACTACAGGTACATTGTTCTCAGCTGAACAACTTACCACACAAGCTCCACAACCAGTACAAGCATTCATATCGATAGCCATACCCCATTTGTGTCCTTTGCTATCATGCTCTTCCCATAATGAAATAATATGAGCATGCTCGTTATTACCTGCACTTGGGTTTTTAATATACTCGTTTAACGAAGCTTCACGTAATAAATTACGGCCTTCAATAGTATGGTGAGTTTGAGTTTGCGCTAATTCGTAATCATCGCCAGTTTTGGTTAAAGTAATCGCTTCACTGGCATTGTACTTAAAGTTACCGTTTTCTAATGAAACTAAACCAAAAGCATTTTTACCTAAACCTTTACCAAAATGCGAAGCTACTTTACCATGCGTTTTTCCGTAACCAACGGCTAATCCAATAGTTGAATTGGCTTGACCAGGTTGAACTAATACAGGTAAACCTTCAATTTTGTTATTACCAACAGCTAAAGTAACTACATCACCATCTTTTAATTGGAATTTGTCGGCAGTTACTTTACCAATGGTTAAGTAATTATCCCAGCAAACTTTACTAATTGGGTCAGGTAATTCTTGTAACCAAGGGTTATTAGCATGTGTTCCATCGCTTAAACCTACTTTGGTATATAATTTTAATTCAGTATTGTTTTTGTTGTTTACATAATTAACAGTTACTCTGTTAGCTATTTCGCTGCTTAAAGGAGCTGCTGTAGCTGAACTAACTGCTTTTGGAGCCATTACATAAAATCCATCATGTAAAGCTTTGTTCCAAGCCTCTTCGCCTGCCATTAATATAGATGACTGCCAGTTGTTTTTTACGTAAGTGTAAAAATCAGTGGTATTACCAGCCCAAGTTAATAAACTTTCTTGTGCCTGACGGGTATCAAATACATTAGTAATAGTTGGCTGTGTTAAACCAAAGTAACCTACTTTAGGTTCAGCATCGTTCCAGCTTTCTAAGTAATGGTTATCCGGGGTTTGGAATTTACATAATTCACCTGTTTCGTCAGTTGACGCATTGGTTGAAATTGACGTTCCCACTTTGGCTAATGCTTTTTTAAATCTATCAGCATTGTAGTAGCTATAAGCAGGATTTGTATTGTAGAAAATTACTGCATCAACAGCACCACTTTCCATGTCAGCAACAAATGCTTCAAAAGCTGCATCATTGCCACTGGCTTGGTTTGAGTAATTATCTAAATCAATAGTAGTGCCTATATTGCCTAATAAGCCGTTAATAGCAGCTACTAATAATTGATTGTCTAGGTTATTTGAACCCGAAACTACTAATGATTGACCTTTAGCAGCTATTAATTCTTTAGCAGCTAAATCAACCGAGTTTACAGCTAATTCAATAGTAGGCACATTAAATGTTGGTGCGCCTGAAGCAGCAGCCACTTTATTGTAAATACTTAATAAAACTGCTCCTTCCATCGAAGGTTTAATAGGGAAACGGTAATCGGCATTTGAACCCGTAAGCGATAAATTGCTTTCAAAATGCAAATGACGGCTCATTTTTTTGTTTTCAGCCTTACGGTTTTTAGCCCAACCTTTAGTGTATTCAACCGGTGAAATCCAAGTACCTAAAAAGTCAGCACCAAAACTTACTATTACATTGGCTTTATCAAAGTTATATGAAGGAACAACTGCTTTACCAAAAGCAACGCGGTTGGCTTCAATTAATGCTGCATATGAAATGGCTTCGTAACCAACTGTTTTTGTTGATGGATACTTAGCTGTAAATTCAGCAATGGCTTTTTTAGTTGATGGGCTGGTAATAGTTGTTGTAACTATTCTAATATTTTTAGCTGAAGCTAAAGCTTTAGTAATATCAGCATCTACTGCTTTCCAGGTACTTTCGTTGCTACCGCTACGAGGTGCTTTTAAGCGCTCGTTATCGTACAAACCTAAAATACTGGCGTGGCCTGTAGCACAAACACCACCTTTAAATACTGGCGATTCGCTGTTACCTTCTATTTTAACCGGACGACCTTCGCGTGTTTTAACTAAAATACTACATCCTGTAGAGCAAGCACCACAAGTAGTAGCATACCAGTTAGGTATACCCGGGGTTATATTTTCTGGTTTAACTATATAAGGAATTGCATTTTTTACAGGAGTTCTGTTACAAGCAGCTAAAGCAACAGCCGAAATACTAAAACCAAAGTATTTCAAGAAATCACGTCTGTTAGATTGTAATTCTCCGTCAGAGTCAGTTAATACTTCTTCCAAAGGAATACCTTGTGCAAATTCATTTTTTTTGCTAGTAACAAATTTTGGATCGTTGTTTAACTCTTCTAAACCTTTCCAGTATTTATTTTTATTTTCCATTGATAATTTTTTCTTCCTTAATAAAATTTGAACCTGTTTAAATTTTGATTAGTAATGACATTTAGCACACTCTAATCCACCATTTTGAGCAACAGTGATAAAATCTTTGTTACTTGCTTTTAAGTCTTTGTGTAACTTTTCGTAGTAATCGTTATTAGCTACATCAACTTTAGCCTCACGGTGACAGTTAATACACCATCCCATTTGCAAGCTGCGTTGTTGGCTTACTACTTTCATTTTCTCAATCGGGCCATGGCAAGCTTGGCACTCTACTTTACCAATTTTAACGTGTTGAGAGTGGTTAAAATAAGCATGGTCAGGTAAATTGTGAATTCTTATCCATTTAATAGGTTGTTGTTTAAAGCCGGCTATATAAGCACCTTTTTCAGCATCGTAACCTACTGCATTATAAATTTTTTGAATTTCAGGTGAAACTTGTCCATTGTATTTATCTTTTGCTTTTACATACATATGGCAATTCATACAAGTACTAGCCGAAGGTATAGAAGCTTGTTTACTTTTATCGGCACTTGAGTGACAGTATTGGCAATTAATTTTGTATTTACCTGCGTGTAATTCGTGTGAGTAATTAATAGGTTGCGTTGGCGCATATCCTTTTTGTACACCTACTTCTTTGTTCGCAAAATCAAAACCGTATAAACCTAAAACAATAGTAATTACTGCTCCTACCGCTAAAGTACCTACTACAGGGTGTTTAACAAACAATTTGTAACGGATGGCTTTTTTGTTTTGTTTCCAGTGAATTTTAGGCTCTTCAGCCATTTCAGGATGTTTTTCGTTGTAAATGTTTTCAATTACTTTACGAATATTAACAAGTATAAAAATAATGGCTATTAAAATAACAGCAAAAATGGATAAGCCTATTAACATACCCTGGGTATAAAAACCACCGTCTCCGTTTGCAGGAGCAGCTCCACCTTCAGCGCCTGCAGTTGCAGCAGCCGGAGCAGGTCCACCTGTTTTAACGTAGGCTAAAATTGATTTAATTTGGTCATCGCTTAACTGAGGGAAAGCAGTCATTTGCGACTGATTGTACTCATTATAGATTTTATTGGCGTAAGCATCGCCTGATTTAATAACTGCTTGTGAGTTTTTAACCCATTTGATAAGCCAAGCTTCACTTTGTCTTTTATCAATGTCTTTTAGAGCAGGGCCAACAACTTTGTCGTTTATAGCGTGGCAAGCCGTACAATTTGCATTGAATAATTTTTCTCCCTCAGCAACATCAGCAAACGATAATTTTGTTACTAATAAAAGGGCCGTTAAAAATAGTACTATTTTATTAAGTCTCATCTATAATTTATTTTACAATACCTTTACAAATCTATATGTTGTTAAGTGTAGCACATCACTGATTTTTATCAATGAAGTCTAGGCTTAACAAGATGCGAATATAATAAGTTAAATGACGGATGATTTGCTGTTAATAAATAAATATTATTTAGATAAAATCTATTTAAAACATGCTGTAAATCTTTGTGTTTTATTTTTGCAGAAGCTTTTCAACAGTAATATCACTTAATTCCTGTTGATTGTCGAGATTTTCGAATGGAGAGTTTTTACTGATAAATTCCGGAACTATTTCTTTCATTTTTGATACAATAGCCATTTGGTTTTGCTTTTTGTATAAATCAAGCAATGAATTTACATCTGTTTGCACTTGTTCAAAATTATAATGACGTACTTTTCCTATCATTATTTTAGAATGATGGGTAGGCATGGTGTTTTCATCATCATTCAATAATTCTTCGTATATTTTTTCTCCCGGTCGTAAACCCGAGTATATTATTTGAATATCTTTTCCTAAGGTTAAACCCGAAAGCTTCACCATTTTTTTAGCTAAGTCTATAATTTTTACCGACTTACCCATATCAAAAATAAATATTTCGCCTCCCTGCCCCATAAATCCGGCTTCCAATACCAATTGGCAGGCTTCAGGAATGGTCATAAAATAACGGGTAATTTCCGGATGGGTAACCGTTATAGGCCCTCCCATTTCTATTTGTTTTCTGAAACGTGGAATAACAGAACCACTTGAACCCAATACATTACCAAAACGGGTAGTAATAAACTTGGTAGTACCGGTCTGGTTTAATTTGGCGTGGTTATTTAATGATTGTACGTAAATTTCGGCAATACGTTTAGAGGCTCCCATTATATTGGTTGGGTTTACTGCCTTATCAGTACTTACCATTACAAATTTTTCTACTTTATACTCTACCGCAAAATTGGCAATGGCTATAGTTCCACCTACATTGGTTTTTACTGCTTCCGATGGATTGTTTTCCATTAAAGGCACGTGTTTGTAGGCGGCAGCATGGTAAATAACATCAGGATGATACTTTTCAAAGATGGCTTTCATCCTTTCTTTATTGGTAATATCTGCTACCAATATATCTATTAGTTTATTCGACTGCTTATTAAGTGTTTCTGCTATAGACGATTCCAACTGGTACAAACCAATTTCGCTACAATCAACAGCTACAATTTTTTTAATTTTAAACTTACATAACTGGTTCACAATTTCGCTGCCAATAGAACCTGCAGCACCTGTTACCATAATTACTTTATTGTTTAACTCTTTGCCAATAGCGTCTATATCCAGTTCAATAGTATCTCTTTCTATTAAGTCTTCAATCTTAACCGTTTTTATCTGGTTAAAACTCAATTCCCCGTTAATCCATTTTTCAACAGGAGGAACACTCATTACATTGATATTGCTTGAAAGGCATTTGTCAATAATTTCCTGCTTACGGTTTTTACTCATATTAACCGCACTTATAATTACGTGGTCAATATTAAACTTGCGTAAAACCTCATCCAACTCATCGTCAAAGTCGTAAATGCGCACACCTTCAATTGATTTTCTTTTTTTACTTTGGTTATCATCAAAAAAGGCTTCAATTTTATTATTAAAACCACTGTGTTGTTCCAGTTTACGTTTGGTTATAATACCTGCTTCTCCTGCGCCAAAAATAGCATAGCTAACTACCTTACCTTTATTTTGATACGATGTTTTAAGGTATAATAATTTAACAAATATGCGGAACGAGCCAAGGAAAAAGGTAGTTAAAATAAAATCGAGAATAATAATAGAGGTAGGTATAAAAGTAATTTGACTGGCATAAAATACTTTATAAAAAATAGAAATGAATACCAAGCCTACACTGCTAAAAAGGGTGGTGTACAATATTTTAATTCCGTCCTGCACACTTGTATGGCGTATAATACCGGTATACAGTTTAAAGTACATCATAAATACAGCTTTAACCAAAACTATAATAGGAAGCACTTTAATAATTAACTCTAAAGTTCTATCGTCAACTCGTAAACTAAAACGTAAAATAACAGATGCTACAAAAGCAAAAGCGCAGATTCCAATATCAAAAGCAAATATTAACCAACGCGGAATATTTGAACTGTTATTAAAAAGTATACGTAATATTTTCATTTATTTTCTGTTGTGGCGCAAATATATATGAATTTTAATTGAAAAAAGAAAGCATTTTTTTAACTTCATTTACATCTTAATAAATACTTTACCAAATGCCTTACTCAATTCATAAACTGCACGTATTAATTTACGAATAAAAATAAAAATTGGATTTGCATGGTTTAGTTTTTATCAAATTTGCGTTTAAAACCCGGGTAAGTAAAAACACAAATCAAAATAATAAGTGCTCCAATATAAAATTGGCTATTCATTATTTCCGATTGGCCAAACAATAGCAGAGAAAACACCACCCCGTAAATAGGTTCTAAGTTATTGGTAATAATAACCGTAAAGGGTGTAAAGTATTTCATTATCTCTACACTCATGGTAAAAGCAACTGTGGTGCATAACACACTTAAAATGAGCAGCCAAATAAAATCTTCTGTGCTTAGTGACGGAAAAAATGATTCGGATTGCATAAATAACTTAACCAGCGTAATAATAATAAAAGCCCCTATAAACTCAACCAGCGTAATAACCGAACTATTATGTTTGGTTATGAGTTTACCGTTATAAGTACCAAAAAAAGCACCTGTTAAAGCTGCCAGTACCCCATAAATAACGCCTAAAAAGGCACCCGAATCAAAACTTAAAATAATAGCTAAGCCAATAAATATAACAATACCATAAAAGGCATCGCCCCAAAAAAACTTTTTCTTTAACAGCAGTGGTTGCATAAATGAAGCAAACAATGTCATGGTGCTAAAGCCTGCCATGGCAATGGAAACATTAGATACTTTAATAGCATGGTAAAAGAAAAACCAATGCAAGCCCACTATTAAACCCATAAAAAGCAATTCAAAAACTTCCTTTAAGCGGATATCAAATTTATACTTACGGTATAAAACAAAAACATACAAACTAAGCGAAGCCAGTATTAAACGCCACCAAACCAAATCCAATGCCTGTAAACTGATCAATTTCCCTAAAACAGGCGTTAAGCCCCATAGAAAAACAATAAAATGTAAGCGGAGAAGTTTATTGGTTTTTAGCAAATGCGTTAATTATTTAGGGGCTGTTTTTAAAAGAAACAAAGCTACTATTAAAAAGAAAGCGGGCGGAATCCATACAGCCAGCGTTGGCGGCAATACGGCTGTAAAACCCATTACATTAAATATTTGAATTAAAAACAAATAGGTAATAGTTAGAGCAAAACCCAGCGCTATATGCGCCCCTGTGCCTCCCCTGCTTTTTTTGCTTGAAACAGCTACCGCCAAAATAGTTAATATAAAAAATGAAGTAGGTACCGCTACTCTTTTGTACAACTCCACCATAAACTTATGTACGGGAGCACCTTTGCTTTTTTCTTTCCTGATATACTCGTTCAGTTCCGGATTGGTCATGCTCGATACATAATTGGCCTTTAACACAAATTCATCGGGTTTAATTTTTAAAACCGTATCCAAGCTGGCCAGTTTACGCAAGGGTTCATCGTTACCAATAAACAAACGTTGTTGTACATTTTCCAAGGTCCACAACTGTTTGGTTTTATTCCAAAGCAAACGCGTAGCAAATATTCTATTGTATATTTTATTTTTAGAGTAACCTTCAATGGTACAATTGTAGCCCACACTATCCAGGTAATTATACGACTCCATGTGTATAACCGATGAATCGTTAATCATATAATAAATGTTATTGTTCTGCGTAACTACCTTTTCATGTATCCAGTCGTCTTCAAACTTAAGTCGGTGTTTATCGGCTATGGGCATTAAATGCATATTGGCCAATAAAAAAACTACAAACAATAAAGCCGATGATAATATATAAGGTTTTAAAAAGCGGTAATAAGGAGCACCACTGTTTAACACCGCTATTATCTCCGTATTCTGCGCCTGTTTCGAGTTAAAAAATATAGTGGAAAGAAATAAAAATACGGGGCTGAATAAACCCATGAAATAAGGTATAAACCAGATATAATAATCGAATACTAAAACCGATAAAGGTGGTTTGCGTTTGATATAATCATCCATTTTTTCCGATATATCAATAAAAATGGCAATCAATGTAAACAACAACACACAGAAAAAGAACGTAGATAAATACTTACGCATGATGTATTTATCAATAATTCCTAGTTTAAAAAACTCGACTATTTTATTCATTTTTAAGGACTGCAAAGTAAGGCAGTTTTTGATAGGAAAAAATAATGCCAGAAAATCATTTATTCAGCAGCGGCTGACTCTACCATTTGGTGAGCCAGTTCCTTACCCAAATAAGCATCGATGGCTTTGTGCACAAAATACAAAAGCGGAATCATAAGCCAGGCTATGGTAAACTTATAAATATAATTAACAGTAGCTATAGCCAATACCTGACTCAAAGGCCATTGGTCAGGCGTATTTAACTTACCTATATAAAAGGCTATAAACAATACCACAAAACTATCAATCAATTGCGATACAAGCGTACTGATGGTAGCGCGTAACCATAGTTTTTTTTCACCCGTTACTTTACGTACCGCATGAAATACCTTCACATCTATAATTTGTCCGACTAAAAAAGCAGCCAAGGAACCTATAATAATCCAAAGGCCCTGACCAAACACATTGTTATAAGCCAAGCCCATATCCAAAGTACCGTTTTCCAAGGTTTTTATTTTCCAAAAGGCTGCTCCTTCCGTTTTCATGGCTAAGTACACGGCTAAAAAAGCATACGAAATAAGTGCAGCTGCTATATAACTGTACAAGCGTACCGCCTTTTGCCCGAAATACTCATTAATAATATCCGTCATTACAAACACCAAAGGCCATAATATAACCCCTGCTGTTAAGTTAAACGAAAGGCTATAACTACCAATGCCCAAATTAGCCGGGTTAAAACCAAAGGTTTCCTCTAACGAAAATATTTTAACCCCTATAAACTCGGCAATGATAGCATTGGCTATAAAAAAAGAGCCCAATACCAAAAACAAAATGTTACGCTTTGATTCTTTCATACAATTGGGCAATAATAAAATAATTATCAATAGCATTCCGGTTCAAGTCAAATAATTTTAAGTGCATTGTAAAAAAGCCATGACCATTATTTAAACATGCAGCAAAAAGGAAAAGAGGGTAGTCAAAAGGGAACACTTAAAAAAATAAACAATATGAAAAAAACAATTTTAATGATGAAGCCAATGATAGTATTGGCAATGATTCTTGGCTTAACGCTGGGTAGTTGTAAAAAAGGATGGTATGGCGATGAAGATGGATTGGGTGGCAAAGGTAAAGGCGGAAATGGCGGAGGAGGAAATGGCGGGAACACACCAACCAAAGTAATGGGCGTAATGGAAAGATTTGACTGTGGTCATTCTATTTACGATGAAAACTTATGGATTAGAACCGATGATGGGCAGTTATTACAGCCTTGCGAGCAAACATTTATGCCAATCTACCCTGTTACGCTTAAAGAAGGCGACAGAGTAGAACTAGCCTTTAGTAAATATACGGGAGGCACCAAAGGATTTGAACTGACCTGCAAAATAGCTAATTTGGATTTTACCAGAGCTAGCATTGATTTTATTACTGCCGTAGATATTAAAAACCCGAAAGGCGGTGTAATAATTACTCCCGACTATGACCAACTAGAAACAGGGGGTGTACATGTAATGAGCGCCCAAATAGATGGAAGCCAATTAATGCTGGAGGCAGCCTTCAATGGTTGCGATAATAACACCGAAGCATTTGAACTGGTGGGCTCACCTGATTTATACAACGATATACCTACTTTTAGTTTAAAACTGATTAACAGAAAACCGGAAATGTGTCAAGCCTTTTTTACAGAAAAACTATCCTTTGACTTATCGTCACTTAAAACAAATAAGGAAGGTAAAGTAAGAATTAGAATAGAAGGTGTTGATAAAGAAATCATTTTTTAGTTACTAATTAAAACAACAACTATTGATAAAATGCACTAAAATAAGTGTGTAAGCATTTACAATAAAAAACCTTGGAAGAGCCTTCTTTCAAGGTTTTTTATTGTGGTTATTTACCTATCGCTTCATGATGTAAAAAACAGCAAATGGAAATAGCTTGTTGGGGATTGTTTATGATATAAAAAATTTAGGATTGAATTCAGTGAATTTTAAAAGATTAAACAAGATAAACCATGTTGAAAAAAAATTGAAACAATTATTTGTTTAGGAAAATAATTGATCTCACTTTAGATCTAAATCATAATAAATGAATACATCTTTTGAACGGTCAGAACAAACTAAAGTAGAATGGTTAACACCACCCGAATTAGTAAAAAAACTTGGAGAATTTGATTTGGACCCATGCAGTCCCATTAATGCTCCGTTTCTTCATGCAAAAGTTAATTACACCATTGAAGATAATGGATTAACCAAACCTTGGATTGGAAGAGTTTATTGCAATCCACCATATGGAAAAGATTTGCATCTTTGGTTATCTAAACTTCAAGAACATAAAAACGGAATAGCACTTATTTTTGCCAGAACAGAAACCAAATGCTTTTTTGAAAATGTTTGGGATAAAGCTGATGCTCTTTTATTTGTTAAAGGTAGAATAAGATTTTACCATGTTAGTGGTGTACAAGGTGGAACACCCGGAGCACCAAGTGTTTTTGTTGCTTATGGAAAAGAAAATGCCCTTAAACTAAAAAACTCTGGTATTGAAGGTCGATATATTGATTTATAAAATTTGATAACACTTAAATTCAGCCACATTGAAACCTGACTCCCAAATCCAAGTATTTTCTTTTAGTAGCTGCTTCAAAGCATCATCTTCATTGGCAACGTTTTCTACAATTCCAATAACTTGTGAATTATTTACTTCTATATGCTTATTAGGGGCTGAGGTATAACCTTCATTGGTTATAAAGATAAATTTTTTCATAAAATGAATTTGAAATTTTGCTGCTGAATTAAATACTCATATTGCTTATTCAAGTCATTATAACTTAAAAACTCAACACGTTTATTTTTATTTAATTCTTTAAATGAGGAATATTTAATCTTTGATTCATATTCAGTTTTCCTAATTTCATCAGCTACAATGACCATTCTTGAATAAAAATCTTGCAAATCATTAAATTTTAATAATGAATTTTGTATATCTGTTGAATGTTCAACTTCAAAAAATGAATGGGGTAAACATCTTTCATTAAACCAAATTACATCTATTGTTGAACTTCTTTGTACAAGATTTTGAAAAGTAAAATTAGGTAACTCACTTATTGATCTTAATTCTCCCAATTTTTGATTTAAAAATAGCTTATTTTTATCTTGATTGGGAATAAATGTATTTAATCCTTTTAAGTTTCCAATTGTTAATAATAAACCTTGAAAATAAGAATGATTAAATTCAATAACCTCTTTTAAGTCCTTGTTTAATTCCGTTTCTTCTATTATTCCTTTATCCTCAAGCGACTTCCTATAGCTTATTAGGCCATATAAACCGGGTTTAATTTTATAAATATTCTTATCTAATTGAACTATTCTTCTAATACTGGCAAAAGGTGTTTTAGTTTTCCAAACACACTCTTTTATTTTTAAGACCTCTTGATTAAGTTGGCCCAAAGTAGCTATACCACCCAACTTTTCTAATGTTAATATCACAGCTTCATTCTGTTTCATTCTAGTCTTGATTAATCAACCTTTGTTAACTGCAATATCCATTTACTTATTAAAATAAGAAAGTACATTTTACCCACCAATAGTTTACTTTCTTTTATAAGATATAGGCTTTGTTAAATAGGTTATGGTTGTTATAATAAATCACCTTAGGTTTATTATAAATGGAGTTTACTTTATAACAAAATTGAAAAGCTTTGTTATAAAACCCATTGGCTTTGCAACAAAAGGACCTGCATTTGTTACAAAGGGACTTGCATTACTTTTAAAAGAACATGTATTGGTAACAAATGAAGTTGTTTTTATAACAAAATAAAGCTGCTTACAAAGCACTATTGCTTGCTTTACAAAAAAAATATTTTTCTAATAATCAATACATTGCAAAATATTTAATAGAAAATATATTGGTTTTATATGAAAACCATACCAAGGGCGTTTTTATAATACCGTTAATATTGACGGCAATTAATTATAAAAAATCATGACACGTAAAACGCGAGAATCTTCTGCTTTAAGCAAGGCTTCGAGCAGAAAAAAAGCGGTAAGTGCTATTGAACCAAACTTTGATTTGGGCAATGACATTAGCGAAAAAAACTACCAGTTAAAAATTGATGCGTTAGCTAAAAAGTTGGATGACTACAACCTGATGATTGGAAAACTCAATACCATGGCTAACGAATTGGAAGTAATGGAAAAGGAATTAAACGATTACAGCGACAGGGTATTATCGGGCGTGGGGAGTAAATACTCCAAAGACAGCGATGAATACGAAATGGCTGGTGGTGTAAAGAAAAGTGAAAGAAAAAGAGGCCCCAAAACAGGGACGCCTAAAAAAGAATAAACAGGAACATTTTTTCATTAGTATTTAGACATAAAACATGTATAAGGTTTGCTTAGCAGGCCTTATACATTTCAACAAAGGAGTTTTTCGTGGTTATATTTTTTTTTGACTAAACGGCTTGGCTAATTTATTTTAGCTGAGCCGTTTTTTCTTATTGAAACCAGCAAAAAGCGCAATAAATAAAACTATTTAACCTCTTTACCTATAATGACATGGGTATGTTTTGATAGGGTACGCATGGCTAAAACCAATGCAACAAACACCATAACAGAACCTAAATAAAAAGGAGCACCGGGTAAATAAAACATTGAATCTTTAGCGGTAGCGTAAGCAAACAAATTATTCATAATTAAAGGGCCTGCAATAGAAGTTAAACTCATTAAGCTGGTTAAAGCGCCTTGCAGCTCACCTTGTTCATTGGAGGGCACCTGGTTTGAAACCAAACCTTGTATAGCCGGTCCGCCTATACCGCCTAAGCAATAGGGTACTAAAAAAGCAAACATCATCCAGGCTTGCCAGGCCAAACCAAATAGCAATAAGCCTAAAGCATACATGGCTATACCAATATAAATAGAGTTTTTATGGCCTAACTTAGGCATAAGTATACGTATTAAATAACCTTGCACAAAAGCTACCAAAATACCTACTACGGCTAATGAATAACCTACCATTTCTTCGTTCCAGCTAAATTTATACATGGTATAAAAACTCCAGTTTGATTGTACCGCGTGTGAAGCTAAATACAATAAAACCAAGCTGGCCACCATACCCGAAACAACGGGGTATTTTTTTAAGTGTTTTAATGAGCCAATAGGATTAGCCCTGCTCCATTCAAACTTGCGCCTGTTTGCAACAGGTAACGACTCCGGTAATACAAAATAGCCATACAATACATTTAATAAGGTTAAAGCTGCTGCTACTAAAAAGGGTACATTGGCTCCCCATTTACTGGCTAAACCACCTATTACCGGCCCTATAATAAAACCTAAACCAAAAGCAGCTCCTACCAGGCCAAAGTTTTGCGCACGGTTTTCAGGTGTGCTTATATCGGCAATATAAGCAGTGGCAGTAGTAAAGCTGGCACCCATTACCCCTGCTATAATACGGCCTATAAATAACCAGGCTATAGAGGGTGCAAAAGCATGGAAAATATAATCGAGCCCTAAACCCAATAAGGAAAGCAATAATATAGGCCTGCGCCCAAAGCGGTCGCTTAATCCACCCAAAATAGGTGAAAATATAAACTGCATAACGGCAAACGAAAATATAAGCCAACCGCCATAACGCGAAGCTTCACTTAAACCTTCGCCTGTTAAGTTTTCAATTAGCTTAGGTACTACAGGTATAATAATACCCAGGCCTATTACATCAACCAATATGGTAACAAATATAAACCCAAGAGCTGCGCTACGTTTTACTGTCATAAAATTAAATTAAAAATTAGAATGTCTGTATGTTACAGACTGTACATAAATACAAAAAATAAAACAGGCTGTTTAAATTAAATTTAAACAGCCTGTTTGTTTTGTGATCCCGCTGGGATTCGAACCCAGGACCCCTACATTAAAAGTGTAATGCTCTACCAGCTGAGCTACGGAATC
>JAZKBU010000011.1 GCA_040388375.1 Bacteroidota bacterium
GGGATTGGGGGAATGTTGGCTCTACACTGATATTGATGAATTGATGGTAAGGGGGGATGGGGGCTTTAGTTTGGTTGTCTTAGGGTAATAACCATGATTGGGAGAGGGAAGGGGATTGGTGGGGGTAGGTTGATTTGGTGTAGATAAAAAATAGAAATAAAATAGAAATAAAATTTGTTAAATAAATTCAAGTAGTTATATTTGCGCTATGGAACAAAATAAACAAAAGGGCGGTAAACGATTGGGGGCTGGAAGAAAGCCTGTTTTGAGCAAAAAAAAACAGATTAGTCTTTATGTAGAGGGTAGTAAAATATTAAAGTTTGGCAATGACGAAAAAATGAAAAAATATCTTTACAAGGTTATTGAAACTTTTGGGAATTCACCTATTGATTATAAGCCTCCAACAGAAGCTAATTTTCATGGCAAGATGGTAAGCATGGAAGTTGTTGATAAAATGGATGTTGAGCAACAAAAAAGTAGTATAACAGGTTTGCCACCTAAGTTATCTGACTTTGATAAGTTTTCAGAAGAATTGCGTTCAGCTAAATCAAGGCATGATGTTGATGCTATAATGAAGCGTTCAGTTGGAGGTATCATGTTTCCAAAAGAAAGGTTTGCGCTTAAATCAGTAGCCGATGAAGTAATGGAAGATATGTTTAACGATTAAAAAATAAAAACTATGGCAGAAAAGATGTTAATGGATAATATCAGGTACTTACAAAAAAGTTCAAAGTTATCAAGATTGGCTTGGGCTAAGAAAATGCAAATAAGTGATAAGACAGTTGGAAAGTGGTTTGAGGGGTTAGCCTCCCCACAAACTGAACATTTAGTTAAGATAAGCAACAAAAACAAAGTAAGCATTGACTATTTGATACGTAAGGATATAGAAATATTGTACAAATTCCAAATTACCGCTAATTATATGTTTATTCAAAAACTTATGAAACTTTGACACCATGCACAACTTCTTTTACATATCAGGCGTATTATTTTGGAGCGCAATTTTAATCGGAATTATCGGGTATATTGTACTTGTAATAATAGGTTTGAGTATTACTGATAGGGATGAAAATTAAAAATAAATTATAAAAAATAAAAAGTATGAAAAAGTATAAAATGGTATTAATAGTTATGTTTTTATCATGTGCTTGGTTGCTCGTAGAAGCACAAACATTACATATTGAAGATGGTATTTACAATCCGTTTAAAATGCCTAAAAGAAATACAAATATTGGTAGAGACACAATTCCTGTTATATTACTTGTTAGTGATACAACTATACCAAATACTGTTGGTTACTGTAATGGTTATTCTGTCAGAAAAATAGAATACGCAAATGTTGATGTATCCATTGATCCAAATTATGTATTACCAGACGGAGGAATGACTTTAATGGGTTGGGTTCCTAGATATGAAGAACGTCCATTTTATACACATCTAGAGTATTTGGATGATAAAAAACTACCGTTATCAAAAAATATAATTGTATGGCAGTTAAATTTAAAATAAAAAACAATTGTAACCATTACCCGATAATGAGATATAAAGATGAAGTGCTTTATATTGTGTGTATGTTTTGTGAGAAAGAATTAAATAAAGACGGCACATTAAAAACCGAAGATATTGACTGTGAAATAGTAACCACTAAACAAATAACCAATGAAAAAAGCAAAAGACAAGGATGAAGCGTGGAAGTTACAGGAAACGTATGCGGGTAAACCTCATGGATGGATACAATGGAAAGGAACTAATGTTTGTATGGACTTTCATTGTGAATGTGGAAATTTTGCTCATATTGATGCAGACTTTGCCTACTTTATAAAATGCCATGTATGTAACAGGATTTATATGTGCAACGGTCATATCGAAATGATTGAAATAGAAAAAGAACCCGATAACTGTGTTATAGAAACAGAACCGGAATAAAGGCAATGATCTAAAACTTAAAAGCCACACAAAACAACAATGTATTTTATTTATTCACAAATCTAAATATTTATCAATTATGAGTTTAGCCGAAAAATATTATAGAATATTTTACAAAGTAAAGGACGGCGTTAAACTTTCAAATGAACAATGGAAGGTAGTAAAAATGATGCACGAATGTTTGAGGGAATACAATAAGCCAAAACTACCGCAGGGTGCAATTATGGTTAATAAACAAGCGTTGGTTAATCATCTTCGGTATGTAAAAAATTGCCTCAAAGATACAGATGCTTTAATGCTGAACTCTAAATACAAAGACTTTTCAAATGGGGAAGGTGGTAAAGAAATGGCTAAAATTTGGAACGCATTAAATTTAACCATGCAGTCTATATTGCACTTTCAGTTAAACGTACCACTTGAAAGGCTGAATGAAGAAATAGCAGAACTTTAAAATCCTTACGCTAATGAGGTAAGGTAGAAAAGCCATCCATTAACAAGGGTGGTTTTTTTATTGAAAAATAATTTGAATTATTGAGTAGGAGTATTATCTTTGTTGTCCGGAAAAGATACAGGATATACAGCCGGAATTTACCGGCAAGAGTTTTAAAAGAGATCAAGACGTTTAAAAGTAAAATCACCCTGAGCAAGTGGTTGCCGCAAAAGTCGGTTACAAGTCTCTAAGGATTTTCACAGAGCCGCAGCAAAGTACAAGCTGCGGTTTTTTTATTCCCCCAACAAAACACCAAATAAAATACCCCTACAAAATACTTTGCAGGGGTGCTTGGTTGACTAACTCTTTTTAAAAATGATGAAAGGCAAAGATACTATTTTTTCAACTGTTCAATTACTTTTGATTGGTATTGTAGGTTAATTCAGTTCCAGTTAATGCGAAATATAGGTTTTGGAGTTGGTGAAGATATTTAATTTCAGCTTTGTACAAATATTCTCCTTTCCCAAAATAAATATACCCTGTAAACAGTTCAACTGAAAGATGAATTTTTGATTTTGTCTCATACCAATCATTATCGTACCACGTAAATCCACACTTATCTAATATTTCCGGCGAAAGCGGTATTGGGTGGATATGCTCAATAGGGATATGGGTATTTATCATTGAACCTTCCCTTAATTCAAAACCGATAGTATGTACCTGTATTGGTTCTGTCATTTTACCTGCTAAAACATAATTTCCAATTCGTAAATCTTTTTCTGATAGGCTCATGGTTTTAGTTATTTATGGGTGGTTGGAGTGCGTAGTATGACATAAAAATAATTACTGTGGCGTGTAAAAATTGGTCAAATCCCATTAATATCCAGTAAGGGTATTTCATGTTATCCCTTGTTATTGGGAAGTAGTATGTTACTTTGCCTTTAGCTACATCAATCAAAAAATGAGTGCCTACCTGAAATAAGATAAGTGGAACCGATTTAAAATAACCAACCGCTATCAGCAATGGTATAATCATCAGTACCCCATGAACGCAAGCGTGATTAAATATAGGGTACAATGGTTTTCCTAATTGCTTTGCCTTTAGCATTGTTGCAGTAGATAACCAAGTAAAATCAGCTAACCAATGGCAAGCAAATAAACTTATCAATAATAATTCCTTTTCCATAACTTTTATTTTGATTGTTCTGATACTGGTGGTTGTGGTAAGGATGCGATAAGTTTTTCAAATTGCCTTTTAGTCATTATTGATTGGCCTGCAAACCGTTGGCAACTATCCAAATCATCGTCCATGTACTCCGAATATTCATCCCACAGTTCTTCGGCTTTTTCCTTTATCCACCCATCGGCTACTACATTAACAGGGGAGGCGGGTGGGTTTGTGATGGCTGGTAAAGGGAAGTTTAAAATAGTTTCTCCTAATGCCTGGAACACATCTTTGTCTGATTTCTTATCTGCTTTATCTTGGTTGAACGGGTAAAGGAAGGTTGTCGAAATATCCTTTAATAATTGTTTTCCATAGTTTTCCATATCCTCCATGCTGTACCATGCTTTTTGAACAGGCTCTACTTGTGGTAGTTGTTCTGGCTTGGGTGCGGGAAATAGAGGCTCCCAATTAGTGTACATAATGGGATCTGATTTACATGACTTGCATGGGGAAAGAATAATTGATAGTTCACCGTGTTTACAAGTTTCGCAATCTTTTTTATCTGGTGTCATAATGGTACTTAATTTTTATTAGATAATACTTCTGTTTTCCAGTAATCGTATAATTCATCAAGTTCAAATTCAGTTCCATCATATTCAACTAGCGGTTCCCTTAATAACCATCCTTCAAAACTTCTTATACAATCTGTATCAATAAACTCTGCAAACGCTATTGAAACAGATTTTAGTGCTGTAAAATATTTTTCTTGACTCATAATTAATCATTTTAAAGTTTTTGCGTTTGTACTGTTGGGGTTAGTTGTTCAACTTTTTTTGAATAGCATCAATAGCCGTCCAGAAATGAGATTGAATTTCATGTAACACATCAGTTCCGTAAGCGTGAACATAAGTGTTGATAATGACGTCTAAATTAAGCACTTCAGGCATTTCTTTCACCTGCCATACCTTACCTACCTCTCCAGTACTTTCTGCTGCTGTAGTGGAGGCGATAAATGTTACAAGATCAGGGAACGGGTTTTCACCCAATGTAATCGGATATGCGCCCCGTCCGTTACCAACAGTATAAGCATTGATTATTTGCTGTTTCTCAACTTCAATGTAGTATGAAAGCCAATGTAATAAGTTCCCTTTATCAATAGTATCTCCTTTAATGGCTTTTATTTTATCCATCATTGTTTTAATTGCAGTTTGCCCAACTGCCATTTCTGCTGCTGTAGTGGATGTATTAAAGTGCTGATGAGTAGCACAAACTAAGTCCACAAGCATGTGGTCATCTACAGCTATTTTAATTGGAGTATTTGAAATGGATATTCCAAAATACTTTTCTACGATTAATTCATACTGGCAGCGATTTGATTTTTCTAATAACATAATTATTTTTTTAATTTTTATATTTAATAAAGTATGCAATTCGTATTGCTAACGCCGTCTTTGATACTCCATATTTTTTTGAAAGACGGTTAATATCTTCATCACTGCCTAAATCAAATCCCCTATCCAAATCTTCTGATATAAATTTTTTTGGCATCAGTAAAAGCATTGCGAACAAATTTGCTTCGGATTCTATATTTTTATCAACTTTCATGTATGGCTGCTGTAGTGTCTGTATCTTCTGCATGGGGGGTGGGTTGGTTATCCAAAATGTCCAATACATCGCCACGTTTAACCCATTTAACTTTTACTGATCTGTGAGTTTTATTTTCATCCCATTCATTTTCAGGTATAGTTTTAAATGGTATTGCCTCAATCCGTTCCCTTAAAGTCCCCGCTACCTGTCCTTCTACTGCTTGTGGTGGTTCAGGTGAGGGGGTTAATTGGGAGGCATATTCTTCAATTGCTGAAATAATACCATCGTAAGTATAAGTAGAACGGAAACCGGGGAAAATGCCTTTATCTTTTAATATTTCTTCTTTACTTTTCATAACGCTTTATTGTTTTAATTGTGTTTGTTGAGTGAGGGTTATTGGTTAAATGTTTTATTGTAGTAATCCATGCAGTTTTTAAATTGTCTCCCGTTACCGTCTTGTTGGTTGTCCCTGTCTGAATCTCCTTGATTATATGCTTTCTCAAATTGTTCCCTTTCTAATTTAAGGAAATTTTTTGCTGTCATTACAGCGATAGTTTGTACTGACATTGCATCGTTCCATATTTTTTTATTCTCCTTACCTTTTACCTCTTTCCATTTTTTATAATACTCCTGATTAGTTTTATCTAACCTTTCAATTAATTGCTGCATTGCTGTTTGTTCTGTAGGCATGGTTACTTGGGTTTGTTTATTTAGATTTATTTAATTGTTCGATTTCCATAGCAACTTCAAGTTCTTTTATGGCTTTGTGATAATTTTCCTTTGCTTCTTGTAGCCTCTTTAATTTAAACCCTTGTTTTCTTTCTGAAATTATTGCGGAAATTCTATTTTGTATTTCGGTGTTACCTTTCCACATATCCATAACTTGTAAAATGCGCTGATCGTTTAAATATTCCTCATTTTCAGTCATAGCCCAATCAATAACACAATCTATCTTTGATATAAAAAATCTACTCATTGGGTAGTGTAGTTGTGAGTGACCTTTTGTGTAATGAGTATTAGCGCAGGTAAAGTCCACACTTGCTTTTAATTCTCCCGATTTTTCACTAACCTTTAAAACAAAATGAGCGTCTTGTAATTGGTTTTTAGCATCCCCTTCATCATAGAAAGGAGTAACGGCAAAAATTTCATCACTATACAAATCGCTTTCAAAACAAATAATAACTTTTCTGCCTCTTTTTTCAGCCCTTGTAATTTTAACACTAATCGGTTCAGGTTTCTTTTCCATAATTTTATTTTAGTAGTGAAATTTGATATTTAAGAAAATCTATCCACCAATTTTCAAATGTTTTATAATTATCTTTTTCTTCCCACAGTAATTCAAAATCATCTTTTATATGAGCGTATTTTTCGTTAACCAAATCTTCTGCATCCTTATACCCTTTGCCACCACATTCATTACAAATAACCATAACATCCATTTCTATTTGCATCCCTTCTTCTCCTCTATGGATATTTTTTTCTACTTCTCCTGTACCGTTACAGTTTTCGCAATTTTTATTTTCTTCTTTCATGCTTAGTACTGTTAGATGGGTTAAGGTTTATAAATAAAAAACTCAATTCCTGAATAATCTGAAATGTAGTAATCTAATTTATTTTCTTTAATGAACTTATTTATTTTTTCTAAGTGGTAATCTTTTCGGGGCAGCGATGTGGATTTAATCAACCAACCGACTACTTCATTATTGGTAAGGCTCTTTTTCACTTCATTAATAATTTTGCAATTAAAAGAAATGATATAAGATTTTAATTCAGGGTTCATGGGTTAATGATTTTTAAAAGAGGGGAAAGTAAATACAATCCCCGTTTGTTACCAAAACAACTGCTTATGAATAGATACTTAAATTACTTGTTCCTAAACATGCCAAATCTGTTGTTACGTTCCAATCCAGTTCAGTGCTGTCCTCTGCACCTTCTATTGCGTTTGGTTCTGTTGTCATGCTAATTGCTTTTTAATAAATTTATTTCTTATTTTTTCATATGGGATATAATCAAAATCTTCTCGTTTTATTTTTGATGGATCGTACTCCCCCAAGCATTCACATTCAGCAAATGTTGTTTCAACATTATCTCCGCTTTCTCTTTCTGTCAAATCAGTATGAATAAATAAAACCTTGCCGTTTCTTACTACATAATAATCTTCATAGTAAAAAACAGTCTTACTCATAAACACGTTCATCCATCTATGCACAAGTAACTTGCCCTCTGCTTCTTGTAATATTTTATTATCCATGTTTAATTAAATTTACTTTCTATCAATCTTAGTTTTGCCCGTAGGTCTATCAATAAACTTTTAAGTTCTTCTCTTGACCATTTGTAAGGCTCTCTTGCTATTTCTTGTAACTGTTGTGATAAGCCATTTTGTTCTTCATCAAGTTTATATGCAAACACCTCTAAATTACCGTCTAAAGTTTCGTTGCAATGTTTACAGCAACAACGATTAGCCCTGAAATCCCATCTTGTTAAAGTATTGGCACGTTTTATAAAATGGGATAACTGCATCATGCTCCAATGTTGCTCCTTCCCACAAGTAAAACAATTTGCATAACCGAATTTATTTGCCGCCGTCATTCTTACTATTCGACTATGAACGTAATCCAAATCATTAATCAATGCTTGCCGTTCAGCTTCAAAATAATTCCCTTCACTTACCTGCTTATTTCCTAAACTTCTTACCCTTTGATTTAAACTTGCTTTTTGTGTGTACTTTTTAACCTTAATTTCTTTGTTGCATTTTAAGCAAACCAGTTCTTTTCCCAACTTAACTACATCAGTATCTTTTGCCCCACATTTAGAACAATCACCGAACTTACATTTATTTATTGTGGGTGTATATGCCATTAGTTAAACTGATTGTGGTGGTGTATTGTAAACGTAATCAGGAAAATTAATAATCGGTATTATCTGTTTTTTTGCTGCCTCTAATTCAAGCGTTTCGTTCAATGATTCTATTTTTGATATTATCCTTAAATCAAAATCATACGCACCTTTGATTAATTCAAAAGCAACCTCAACATCCATACCAAATGCTTGTGCTAAATAATTAATAGTCAAGTTATGCCGCTTCATCATTCTCCTTACGTTTTCAGCTATTGATAATGAACTTCGCAACTCATTAAAATCAACATCATTTAAAGAGGACAAAACTTCTTTTAAGGGTGTATTCATTGTTACTTAGTTTTTATTTGGTTAATTTATTTAACATTTCTTCATCCTTTGAATAATCCGCTTCTATGAATTTCTTTGCCTTAATTATATCTTTTAATATTTCGGCAATTTCTTTTCGTTCTCTCCTAACTCGTTCCATACCATAACCTGTTGCTTCATCAATCATTTTTTCTATTGGACTTTGTGGCTTACTTAAATGTTCCTGATACTGCCTTAATAAATAATACCCTGCATCAACTGTGGCATAGGCTGTAAACACTTCACTATTTTCAAAAATACTCCGCATTGCTTTGTGTTGTGTGGGTTACTGTGTTAAAGTGATTGAAATTCTTTTGTTGAATTATTATTAAATAATGAGTATATCATATCGGTATCTGTTTCTATAACTCTATCATCTTCCACTAAATACCAACAAACCTTATCGTCTTTTAGTCTTGGCACTAAATCATCCCTTCTAACTATCCATTCGATAAATGCCATGCTTTTATGATATGCAAATTCTTCATTAGTCATTGTTCAGTATTTTGTTTATTTCAATTAATTCGTAATGGTCATAATCCCCACCTACTCCATTTGCAAATTTCGACCTACCTTCCAACTTAATTTTTCTTTCTTTTATTTCTTCAATACCATCAGGTCTATCCATTACAATTTGGCATCTGTTTTTTGCGGCATTAACCATTTTTTCTACTTTTTCAGCCGATATGCCCGTATGGTTATTTATTAATGGATAGGAAAGGTTTTCTGATTTAAGGGTTATTGTAACAGTTTCACCATAACTATGATTGTATGTTGAGAACTTTTGGTATTTATGTAGGCTTATACCAAATAATTTTAACCATTTCCTTTGCTTATTGTATATTCTTTCTCTCTTTTTCATTTTATTTAAATATTGCTTGTTTGTACTGTGCAGATAACACCTTAAAACTTCTTACATAGTTAGCAATGGTAACATTACCTGAATTTACAGAACCTGAAAACCTACAATAAGACAAATTACCATCCTTAAGAGTAACGGCAGGTTTCTCATATATGCTTAATTGTACCGTGTCTTTAGTTTTGTCGTTAAAAGTATATTCCACTTCTGAAATGTAATAATCTATTGTAAATATTTCTTTTGGTCTATGCTTAAGTTTGTATAAAGAATATTCTTCGTACCCAAAAAAGCAAGCATAAATAACAATTACTAATATAATTAATGGTTTCATTTAAAAATTAGTTTTAAGAATTTTATTTAGTCCCTTTAATTCCAAATCAGTAAAGTCATTGTATTTTTTCTTTACTGAAAACTTAGATGGGTTCATAGGTGTTTCTTCACTATGTAACAACTCTGCAACTTTAGCCTGTGTTAAGTTTGCTTTTATCATGGCAATATCAATTTCCTGCGATACTGTTAATATTTCTTTGCTCATTGTTTTTCCTTTTATTTCCACAAAGATAATGTTTTAAACTAAATTACAAAATAAATTTAAAAAAGATTTTGAAATATCAAAATAGTCCTTATCTTTGTCCAAGTTCTTTAAAAAATAGGGTTGATATACAGGGTTGTGGTGTAAATGAAATAGCACACTTTATTAAGTTAAAGCCGACAACTGGAAATCCGGAGTATAGGTAAGGTGTTTGTAAAATACAGTCTTAATAAAAAGGATAGGGAGGTACAAATCCGCCCAACCCTGCATATCAACGTTATTTAAAAAAGTATTTACCCTTTACTGCACAATAATCATAAACCTCTTTTTTTGGGGTTGAGATAAAAGCATATTTGGTAAATATTAAAGCTGTTGTTCTTTGTTATGTGGTGGAAAGTACCGATGAAGTGGCGAGCGGATTCGGGAATATACACATAAAAAAATGTTCGCATTATTAGTTCTATGGAACGACAAGCATAGAAATGCAGGTACACGGGAAATAACTTACCAATCCTGCCATAACAAAGGACACAGCTTTTTTAAAAGTTCTTTAAGTACAGTATAAATAAACCCGGACATTTTAACAAATGGCTTTTATCGTCCAGCAATCGGATGGGGTGAATAAAGCGACTGTACTTAATTTTAAAAAATAAATTTGGATATTCGGAAAAGAATATTATTTTTGATACCGCTACAAACAATAAATTAAACCAATAACACGATGTTAGTTCAGATTAAGTTATTATCTTTGCTTCACTTCACGCCACTACAAATATCAGGCGTTCGTTTTAATATGGTTTATTTTATTGCGTAGCAGCACAGGCCGATGGTTAACTCCATTGGCTTTTTTTATATTCAAAAACAATATTGTTGCTACTTGCGGAATACAGTTTTTATACCAGTAAAGTTGATTAAGGAGGCATCTAATGATGGGTGGCTAAAGTCAGTATCTTACTTTGTGCGTATGAAAAGCCTATATAGAAACAATACTTTTTATAATTATTCATTAAGGAGGTTAGGTGAAGTTGTTAAATGTAGTCCTGCGTGTTTGGCGGCTCATTTAAAGATACTTGAAGCTAAAGGGTTAATATCATTCCATAATGGGAATATAACCTTTGCAGGGCTTGGAAAATTACAATCAATGTACGGGATCAAAAATATAGGAGTTCCGGTAGATATAAATAACAATTTTAAAAACCAATACGATATTTTAAGAGGGCAGATAATACGATTTAACTTAGCCTCACAACAACATAGAATAAATAAGTCTGAATTACAACATTGCAGGGATAAATACGTTCCTAATACAAAAAATGAAAAGATGAATAGTTCTTATGTAGGTTTGTCAGCAAATGGAATTGGTAACTTGTTTTCTTTATCAATGGCAACAGGTAGCCGGATAAGAGGTAAATTAAAAAACCTTAATCAAATATCTGTTAAAAGACGTTTTTCCAAATTGTTATGGGTTAACTCTTATAATGATTTTATTAACTTGAAACGTATTGGGGTTATACCTATCTATTCATTATTTAATAATGGCTTAGTGGTTAAAGAGGTAAGACCTGAAATGCAGTACAACTATTGCCCTGCATAAGTAGTTTACAAAAAATGAACACGAAAAAACTAAATATAACTTTAAAAAAATATTACAAAGGATGGAAACCTGTAACTGAAATAAGACGTTCATTCTTTATATGGACAGGTAGTTATTCAAATAGCATAAAGGAAAAAGAAATATACAAGATACTTAAAAGACATAATCTAAGGTTTTACTGCGAAATATCATTTGATATGATTAAAAGATTTGACTTCTATATTCCTTTACTGGACTTAGTTATTGAATATGACGGTGGGCAACACTTTTCAAGTATCAAAAATATTAACAACGATATTGGAAAGGAAAGTCAGTTAAAAAAGTTAGGGGTAAAGTTGATACGGTACAATAAAACTCATAACTTAACAGACCAAATAAAGCATGATTTAATTCACCATCCTGTACTTTCAGGGATATAGGCTTGGTTTATCAATAACTATCTTAAAATTAAACACAATGATAATAAACGGAAGGTATTTTTTAGATAATCCAGAAAGCGGTTATTATGAAGTAAGCAAGGATCATTATGAACAATACCAAGAAAATTATAAGCGTTTTATGGATGCTTTTATTACACCAAATATTGACCAATCAAAATCAATAAAAGGTAAAATAATAATAACTTCCACTACTGCTGATGATAATAACGGGGATGAGTTTAAAAAACTTTGGCAACAAAAATAAAACTAAAACTATGTTTAATTCAGAACTATTCAAAACAGCATGGGCAACGTGGAAAAAGCATAAGCAGGAACTGTCAGATAGACCTTACACAGAAACAGCAGAAGAAAGGGCTTTATCAATATTGTTTCAGCAAAGTCATGGAATAGAAGATTTAGCAATCCAATCAATAAATGAAAGCATTGATAATAATTGGGCTAAAATATACATAGTTAAAAATTACAACGCCAATGGAAACGGACAAGTTAATGGTAGCAATCAGCAATCAGGAAATAAACAAAACGGAACAAGTACCGATAGAGTGGAAGCCCTGCGTAACTGGTGAAGAAGATGCGTTTACAAAAGCCTTGCAGCATAGACCTATTAATAAATCAACTGTAGATGAATTAAAGCAGGTTTTAAAGTTAGTTATTATTAAAGTAGGAGTAAGAGCCAACAACCTGCCAAATGATGTAGAAAAAGAGGTTTTAATAGAGCATATCATTACCAATTACGGCAACCATACACCAATGGAAATTAAGTTGGCTTTTGATATGGCAGTTTCAGGTAAGTTGGATGACTTGGATAGTAAAGGAAATGTTATTGATTTGGAAGTTAATTGTTACGAAAATTTTAGTTGTCTGTACTTTTCAAAAATAATGAACTCTTACCGCAGGTGGGCAAGACAAACACATAACCAATTAAAAGATTACCCAAAAATGATTGCAGAAAAACTTACTTTATCGGATGAAGAAAAAGCGGAGTGGATAATGGAGTGGAAGCAGAACCCCGATATTATATTAGAACTTATCCCTTTAGTATTTTACGATTGGATGGCAGAAAAGAACCTGTTAAAAATTACGGCAAAACAAAAATGGGAATACACCGAACAGGCAACCGCCCAAATAAAAGCTGAATTATTCAACGAAACCCAATTAGTAAAAACAAACAACGATGCTTACATAGCCTACAATAAATTCTGTAACATGGAGAAAGAAGGATTTAGCGGAGAAAATAAAGGCAGGATTGTAAACAGGGCAAAGAGATTAATTATATACGATTATTTAAAAGGTAAAATTGAATAGTTATGATGGAAAAAATTGTTGATTACGGAACTACACATTCTGTTACGGTGTTAGATGTTAAAAATGTTGTTATAACTGTGGTAGATGAAAACAACGAAGGTTACTTTTTAATAGGACACGGGTTGAAAACATTACCAAAAGTTGATGACAAAGGAACTATTGTTTTTACAAAGCACAACGGCCCCACTAAAGGTTATTGGAAATACTACCCAAAAACAAAATAATTATGACTTTTATTTATATTCTCATTTGCCCATTGGATGGATTGGTAAAATATGTTGGCAAATCAAACAATCCTGAAAAAAGGTTAAAAGACCATTGTTTGGATTTCAGGTGCATGGATTTGGATAAGGCTATGTGGATAAGAAGTTTATTGGCTAAAAAAATGAAACCACGAATAGAGGTAATTGACGAAGTTGATGCTGATAACTGGAAAAATATGGAAGATTATTGGTGCAAATATTTTAAAGGATACGGTTATCAGTTATTTAACAAACGTTCTCGTAACGGACTTACTTATGCAAATTCAAAAACATTTAAGCCCGGCAATATACCTTGGAATAAAAAGAGCAGATTTTATGAAGTATAAAATTTAATAGTTATGCAAACAGAATATAGAAAACAAAAGTACTTAACTGTTTCACCTGAACAGGAGCAATTAATAAAAGCCAATGCAGGTAAAATGACAATTAACGAACTATCTATATTACTTGGGTTGCCCTTCCAAAAAACTTACAATAATTTAAAACTTCTACAATTAACTAAACGTAAAGCAACAAGAAAGCCACCACCACCAAAATATAAAATAATAGAAGATAAAGAATGTAGGATAATTGACTTTGACAGAAACGGGTATTTTGATGAAGCAAAATTTGCAAAATATTATCAGTATTGACCACACAGGGTATAAACATAAAAAATAAAAAACGATGGAGCAACTTATTTTACACGGCATTGGAGACTATTTAATTCAGACTGATAAGTGGGCGAATGGTAAAAAACTAAAAGGCTTGTATGGATTTCTTTGTTGCCTTAAACATTGTGTTACTTACTCGTTACCATTTTTAATTATCGGTAGCTGGAAGGCAGTATTGGCTATATGTGTTTCACATTTTATAATTGACAGGACAAGGATAATAGAATATTTATTAGCATGGAAGAACGGGGTTTATAAAACAACAGAAATAAAACCAAACTCAATAAATTATATGTTCACTGCATATACCGTAAAGAGTTTAGATATTTCAAATTTTGGATTTGCAGAAAGTAAACCCAAGTTCATGTCAATATGGTTGTTTATTATTACCGATAATATAGTTCATTTAATCTGTAATTATTTATCATTAAAATATCTATAATGGCATTACACGTCTTACCAATAAATGATATAAAGCCACACGAAGAAACTACCACTTGTGAATGTGAGCCAAATGTTATTTTTGAAAACGGTGAAATGATTGTGGTTCATAATAGCTATGACGGTAGAGAATTTATTGAAGAAATATGCGATTTTATTAATAATAAAAACAAATAACCATGAACAACTCCTTTACCTATTCTTACATGATTTCAAAATTAGGATTTTCACTCAATGATAATTCCTTCGACAAGGTTCTATCTTGCCCTACTAATCCTGTTAAAAGAAATTATGTTAAGATAAAACCAGTGGTAACGTTAATGAGTGACGCTGATTTTAAAAACGCAATGAAGATTGTTAACCAAATTAAAAATAATAGGTGAGCAGAGTAATAACTTTTAGTCGTGTTTTCCCAAGTTACCATCCACGTAAAGGAGAGCCAACTAATTTTGTTGAAAAGATTTGGAAAGGATTGGATAAACTAAATTTAACGGGAGAGGAATTAGATAGGTGTATAAACGATTACTTTGTTTCTGCCGACGAACTTTGTTCTTATAATTCTATTCATTCAAAATACCATACCATACGTGCAGGTAATCGTTGGAAAGTAGGAGATAAATTTTCTCCCCGTGTTTGGAGTGGTAAACCTTATGCAAGTAAGCAAATAATAATTGCGCCGGATATTGAAATAAAAAAAGTGTGGGATTTAGAAATTGAAGTAGGTAAGGAATATTGGTTCTTTAAATTAAATGGTGAGGATATTAGCAACGGTAAAGAAGATTTTAACATTGATGAATTTACAGAAACACTTGCCAAAAATGATGGTCTTGAATTATCTGACTTTCTTAATTGGTTTCCTAAATCAGTAAAGGCACAAATAATTTGTTGGAACGAAAATATAAAATATTAACCCATGAGCCAATTACCATCCACAAGCCATTCCGCTAATCGTGAAATGACAAAAGAACTAAGAGAGCAACATCATGCAAAAATAGTTTCAGCTATTGAAGTACTTGGAGAATGTATAGGAGAGCAAATAGCTGAACAAGCAAAGATGGATTATCATGCTGTTATGCGTAGGCTTAAGGAACTTGTGGATGCAGGTAAAATTTACAACACATTAAAAACAGGGTTGACAAGCACAGGACGTAAAGCCAACAAGTATGCGATTAGAAATGAAAATACCGTAATCCCCGTTCCCGAAAAATTCAACCCTACTGATACAACACTACTTGACTTTGCATCTATGGTAGTAAATAAAAAAGAAAATGTAAAAATTGAAAAGGAAACAATAATAACAAAAAGATTAGAGCAGATAGATTTATTCTCCAATCAAAAATAAAAAACACAATGAACACACAACAACCACGTATGTTTAAATTGCTTAAAACAATTTCTTCGCCACAATTTCATATAAACGAAGGGAGTATTTTTATTCAACATTGTAGCGAACCAGATTGTGCCTATACCTGCGGTAACTATACATTGCATCCTGACCATGTAGAAAATAATCCTGAATGGTTTGAAGAACTTGCACCACTACCTACAGTTAAGGAAAGAATACAATGTGCATTGGTTGAAGAAAGAACTGAAAAGTTATTGAATAGGGATACGGATAATGCAATGATTAAAGTTTTTACAACTCACGGCGGTAAAATATCCGACATACTTCCACTTAGTAAATTAAGTTCAATAATCGAATCAGCCCTCAATGAAGATACAGTAGTGCAGGATAACCAAGACCCACTTACAATTTTTACAAATTCATTGCGTGAAGTAAAATGGGATAATGATTTATTTTTCAGATTTAATTGGGGTTTAACTCCTGTAGCGGGTAAAATAACTATTTCTCCATATAAAAAACATTTACAAATACTTCCATGTAAATCAACTGATGATATTGGTAGTGGTGCAGGTCAGGCAATATATCTTGATTTCCAAAGAAAAACAGATACAGTAGTAGAAGATAAGTTCGATGGTAAAAGAGTTGACACTTTATTTAATGATGAATATGGACAAACGGGTAAAATGCAGCCACTAAGTTTCGGCAAAAGAAGATTTACAAAAGAAGAAGTAGATGCTATAAGGAACAATGCTTGGACTACTGGTAAGTATGGAAATTATAATACCTATACCGAATATGTAAATGTAATTACAAAATATCCACCCGAAAATCCATTTGATAAAGTAGCCAAGTACGGAGAAGTACCAACAGGATTTTTTGACAAACAGGTAGGTAAGGAACAGGAATGGGAAATAATTTCTTTCCATAATACCGATTATAAAACAGTACTTAATAAAAACGAAGATGGTACTTATGGAATTTACAATGCAGGGTACAAAGAAATAATGGCTGCTTCACGAACATTACTCACAATACATTCAGTACGCAGGCTTAGTGATGGAGAAGTATTTACTGTAGGAGATATAGTTGAGTGGAATTTGATTGAACATAAAGGGTCAAAACCATTTACAATAAAATCTTTTGAAATTAACGATATTCTTACACAGAAAAGAATGTTTTGCAATAATAACAATATTGACATTTGTTACCTGAAAAAAATAAAACAATGAGCAAAGAACAACATGAACTTGAAACTGTAAATTGGGGCGTAATTCCTATTTATAATTATTCAGGAACGCTTGTGGAAAAGTTAGTGGGTGGTTATCGGGTATATGGTCAAACCTGCAATACTCCCCATGAAGTAGATTTAATCATTATGAACGCATGTAGCATCCTTTCCGAATCAATTTACAAAGGAGAAACGGTATCTGTTGTTAATAATGGGCAAATAGCCTGGACAAATGATAAAAAATTAGACAATGGAAAATAGCGTTGAAGTTTTGGAATTTAATACTGTTGAAGAAGCCGAAACGGAATACCTGAAAAGACGGGCAGAAGGTTGTTGGGTAATGGTTGACCGATTGAAAGTAGTTTGGTCATGGAGGAAGTTTAAATCTGTTTGCCGATTCTCTATGAAAAAAGTAGATAAAAGACCTATGGATATTGTGGAGTTTGTAGATAGGTTAAGGGAAGAAATACCGAAATTGGCTGAAACGTTTGGAATTATTTCCGAAGCAAAGCAAAGACGTAGGCAAAGATTGGCAGATGCACAAGTAGGCGAAAAATGTAACCAAAATAACATAAACGGCACTTTAGGGCAGGATTTAGGTGATGGTAATGGTATTCTGCCATAAGGCTGCTTTTTTAGGATTTGGGCAAAATAAGTAAAATTTATAATATTATGGCTGATTATTTTAAAAATGTAGATACTTATAACGGCTTTGATATAGTTCATTACATTAGACAAGGGGGAGAAACTGATTACTTTTACATTGCCAAAGATGGGGAAAGGTTTTCAGGAATGTATATGGCTTCTCCCAAAGCATGTAAAAATGTTATAGAAACCCATTTAAGAGCCAAAAAAGATCATGTCAAAATAGAAGAAGCAAGAAAGGCACTTAACAATTATCTCCAAACTATTAACCCAATTTACCTTTCATTTCCGATTAAGAAATCAGCATGAAAAAAAATAATTTTTGAATTATGAAACACACTAACTACCTTTAACAAAGCTATCAAATTACGTTATGATAAAAAATATTACAAACTCTTTCCCCGATTCAAGATGCAACTTCACTATACGTAGCGGATTTGATAGCCTTCTTTTATCGGGGATTTATTGTTTATTGAAATGAAAGAAAACATAATTAAATGGTGTGATAATTTACAAAGAATATTGTCTTTAAAAGAAAGTCATGAGGTAAAGTTTGTAAGTCAATACAAAGATTCATGTTATTATTTACCTCAAATTCAAATAGGTAGCACTACGCCAAAATCTTACGTTGCATGGTTTTGTGAAATATGGGTAGATGGGGTATGTATATTCCGTGAAAGTAGAATACCAGAAAACCAAACAGATGAAGAAATGGAAAATATGGTAATTGAAATATTAATGCAAAGCGTATTTAATTATGGAGTAATGGGAGCAAAAGACATTTTAGAAAAAATAAAATGACAGAACCAAACAATATAACGGATTTGATTAACCGATACCGTGAAAGACTAAAGACAGTGTACACCAATCCTAACCCAATACAGAACAATCCTTTATTTGAATATTCTGAAATACAGGAAAAAATTAAACAACTTGAACGGATAACCATAACTAAAGGTAAACAATAAATAAGCAATGACAAGGAAAGCATATAGAAGAAAGAGTGATGGTAAGGTTGCGGCAACGTATGGGTTATTTGAACACCAGACTGGAAATTTTATCAAGAACTATTATGTAATATTTGGTGAACCTGCAAACATAGAACAAAGTGAAGTTGATGATACTGATAAATGGGAATTAATAGATGTTGAAGTTTCCCCCAATCATGTTTACACTATAGAAAAATTAGATAATTTACTAAAAACAAATAAATGAGTATAGTATTACCCAACCTGAATAGAACAGATGTACCAGCCATTAATATGTTGAATATGGTTAATACAGATATTCCTATTTTGTTATTATCACGACAGGACGAGTTTTCATTAAATGAAGAAGTTTTAAGTTTAGGTGGTAAAGAGTTTGTTGTGTGCGACTTTATTGAAGAAGGGTGGGACAAATCTTATCCTAATACATTGGTTGTCGGAGAAAATACAGATGAATTTGATTTTATGCAGGGTGAAGGATGGAACAAATTGCATGAGTTTTTAGCAATTAACCAACCAAAATTATATCTAAAAAGAGAGTTGCAATCCAAAGACCAGACAGATAAATTAGTTCCTGTTGAATACCCAAATTGGCAACCCGATTATCCATTACAACTCAAAGAGCAGTTTGATAATAGACCTATTTCGGCGTTCAATTATTGGGGACGTAGCCACGAAGCAAGGCTAATGCTCCAAAGTCAAATATGGAAACACGCAGCACTTAATGGTTATTCTGTTTGTGATAATATTTTTCAGTATAATGATTTCATGCACCACGAAAGAGAATCGAAGAAACTTGTATCCTTTCACATGCCATTTTATTCAAGAGTTGAAATGCCAATAATAATGGCAATAAACGCCGTAAGTAAATTATCCATAAGTTTATGGGGATGTGGGAAAAAATGCTTCCGTTCAACAGGTGAGAGCAGCAATGATAGCATTTGTGTTTTACCAGAAGATGAACTTGCTTATTCCTACCCGTTTATCCATAACCAAAACTGTATAAAATTTTCAACAAATAATGATATAACAGGGTTAAAGAACGAATGGAAAGTTATGGAAACTGTTGATGAGGCATTACGGAATCCAAGACTTTATGATATTTACTTAGAGAGCAAAAAAATAGCAGATTGGTATAGAATTGATAATTACATAAAAAACTATTTAACCCCTTTAATTAATGCCTAAAATAGCACTTACCACTTTTTATACAAAAAACTATCAACCATTAGCTGATATTACTGTAGAAGTAATGAGGCAGTATTGTGATAAACATGGATACCATCTTAATATAAATGTTATTGAAGATAATGAAAGATACCATTTTGTAAAAACAAAAGACACAAGAAAGTTATTGGATGAATTTGATGTGGTAATGGGAATTGAGGCAGACTGTTTGCTGACTAATTTTAATATTAAAGTAGAAGATTTTTTGGATGAAGAAAATGAATTGTATATTACTACCGATTTTACAAATATTAATTTTGGAGTTTTTATAGTAAAATCAAGTGACCCAACAAAACGGCTATTTGATTGGATAAATGCACAAAAAGATATGTTTGGTGATGAACAGGAAATATTTGAAGCAAATAGAAATATAGAAAAAACAAAAGTAGTAAAACACCCATGCTTTAATTCAATTCCTTATTCACCATATTATGCCCCGGACTTTGGAAAGATGCACTATAAACCGGGTGATGAAGTTTATATATGCAAAGAGAACGAAGGTCACTGGATGCCGGGTAATTTTATCTGTCATTTGCCAGGTAAAAATATGCAGGACAGGATTACCATTTTTGAAGATTTAAAACAACATATCATTTATGGATAAGAATTACCAAATAGTAATAGTATCCACCAAGAAACCGGAAGCCGATTATTTTACATACGATGAATTTTATAAATCATTGGAAGGTGAAGAAATAATTAATTTAGGGGATTGGGGAATGAAAGGGTTATCCGATAGACCACGCTTGTTGTATAGGGCTATAAAAGAAGGGAGAGTTAATAAAAAATATACCATTTTCTGTGACAGTTGGGATTTGGTGTTTGTTGATAGTCCTGAAATAATAATCCAAAAGCATTTGGATTTCGGCAACGATGTGACCATAAGTGCTGAAAGAAACTCGTTCCCTGAAGATTTGAAAAATGAATTTGATAATTTAGGTACACCAACAACATACAAATATCTTAATTGTGGCGTTATTGTAGGAGAAACAGAAATGATATTAAAGTACTTAGGAGATATGGATGCAGAAAACATACAGCAAGATTATTGGGATGTTGACCATACCGTCCATATAAATGAGCAGCTCGAATATCAGAAAAGTTTTTTAAGACAACCAATAAAAATAGGTTTAGATTATATGCAGGATATTTGTTGGTGTATGCAAGATGTAGATATGGATGAGGTGTTATTATCCTTTAAATTAAATGAAGAATCACAACCAATAGGAACAGAAGTTAGGAATAAAGAAACAAAAACATTCCCATCAATTATTCATTGGAACGGTGGTAGTAAAAGTGGAAATACTATGCAACCAATACTAAAGCATTTAAAACTAAGATAGTTTGTCAGCGCAAATAGTAACCATATCATCTTATCATCCACCGGAGTTTTATTACGCATACGATTACCTTTTTCAAACAGCAGGAGATAATGAGATATTGGTATTAGGGCAAGAAAATGGAGAGTTTACCGGATTGAGCGACAAGCCACGCATACTTTACAATGCAATTAAAGATGGTAAAATAAAAGAAAAAATAATCTGTTTTATAGATGCGTGGGACGTTATACTCGCAAGCTCATTGGAAGAAATAATTGAGAAATATAAATCATTTAATTGTCCAATAGTAATAGGAGCTGAGAAGAATTGCTTCCCTGCTAACTTCAAAAAAGAATATGATAAATTACCATCAACAAGTAGTTTTAAATACCTTAATTCAGGGGTTATAATTGGAGAAACAGATGCAATAATGGAAGTCTTAGAAGTTATGGATGCACCTAATTTGCCCCGTGATTACTATAACCCACAAACAGGAACTAATTATCATTTTAATGACCAAGCATATTACATGGATTTGTTTTTAAGACAACCAGTTACAATGAAATTAGATTATAACTGTGAGATAGCACAGAATATGCAAGGTGTAACTATGGATGATATATCACTATCGGTCAGGTTAGATAAAGAATGGAATCAAATAAGACCGGAAATAAGAAACAATGAGACTAAATTTTTTCCATTAATCCTACATTGGAACGGATCATCAAAATCTGATGGAACGAGAGAACCAATACTAAAACACTTAAACTTAATTTAAAATGGCAGAAGAAATTGAAACATCAAAAATAGAAATGCCACCATTTTTAAAATTGCCACTTGTACTTTTAAAAACAGAAGAAAACGAAAATTTAGGCACGAAGGCTGAATTTATGATAGTCGAAGTAAGGATTAATCCTTACCACATTACTTCATACTATCCACGTTCTTATGGTAAAGGCGAAGATGAGAAAGGGTGTACATCAGTTAATATTAATGGAGGCATTTATTGGATTGATATGCAATGTGATGAATTTGATAAATTGATTGAAAAAACTTCAAGAGAAATAAACATAAAATCGCCCAAATAATGAGTGAAATAATATACGGTCTTATATCTCCTGTAGATAAAAAAACAATGGAGAAATGTTTTGATGAAATATTTGAAAAGTTTCCTGATGCGCCTATTCGTTACTGTGAGTGCGGTCTTTATAATGGCAGGACTACTTCAGGTGCAAGAGAATATTTTAAATCAAAAAACAAAAAGTACATTCAAATAGGGATTGATAACTTTAAGGATAAAGAAGAATTAGTATTTTTCCCTGAAGATGCAAAATTAATATTTGGAAGTTCTATAGAAGTGTACAATCAATTACCAGATGAAAGCCAACACTTCATAATGATTGACGGGAATCATTCTAAACCTTATGTGATGGCAGATGCTTTGTGTTACTATCCTAAATTAAAAGTTGGTGGATTTATTTGTTTCCATGATGCAGCACCACATGCCCAAGATGTAAGTTATCAAAGAATGGGTAGTGAAGATGATTTGGATATGAGTATTAGCGTTCTTCGTGCATTGGAAAGGATAGGATGGATAGGGGAATATAATGTATTGGATTTTTATGGGTTAGAATTAGCTTACTATGAATATGCTCCATTTGAAGTGGATGAAGGCGGGGGTGTCATAATTTTTAAAAGAATAAGATAAATGAATATCTACTTATTAAGTCCAATTAATAAATCAACAAAAGAACTGTTTCCAACTTTCATAAAGACGTTTGAGGAACAAGGACATACATTTACAAGTGGTGTATATGATTCTACGGTATGCTTTATGGATTTGTTTTCAGGATTAGGAGAGTATAACCAAAGTGTATTAAATGAAATTGTAGAAAGAAAAATCCCAATAGTTTATTTTGATGCTTTTGACTATGGCGGATGTAAGGATGGTACAGAAGAATGGTTTGGATTTGATGCTATGAAATATAAAGGAACAGCTTGGTGTGATTTCTTTTGGCGAACTATCGCTTATTGTAAAGTAGTTTACTTCATGCGTAAAAAGGATAAAACAAAAGATTATCCAAAATGGGTTTATTCGTATGAGCTAACAATGTATGAAGACCATATATTTGAACCAGTAACAGCAGATGAATTATTTAACCGTCCTTATGATATTTTCTTTGCCGGAAATGAAAGTCCTGCAAGAAGAAGTGTTTATGAAGGATTAAAAGATACAGGATTAAAATTGGATTGGTATTGGTCAAATGAAGGAGGTAAATTACCGCATGATGAATGGGTAAACAGAGCAAGACAAAGTAAGTTGTTCGCCGCTTGTGATGGGGGCGGCTACAATTGTGAAAGGATATATCAACTAATCTATACAGGTGTGCTATTAAAACAGCGCAATAACCAGTTCGTTTTAAGAGATTTTACACATGGTTTTAGTTGCTTAAAGGTTAGCGAAATACCATTATCACACGAAATTGATTTTATACAAAAAATATTGTCCAATAAAGAACGATTGCATAATATATATACCTTAGGTATAAAAAATATAGAAAAGTATTATAACCCACAATTTCGTGCATCTTATATTTTACAGGTATTATTTCAAAACGGAATAAATTAATTTGCAATAATCTAAAAATTATATATATTTGGGATAGCTTATCAATTATAGTCAATGAAAATATTAACTTCAAAATCCCGTAAGCAAGTGCAGTCCTACCGAAAGGCTATGATTGATAAGCCACTTGTTTGCGGGATTTTGTTTTTATGAAAATAGATTTAATACAAACGCCGTTTCCTGATTTTTATAAAAAAATGATAGGGAATAAATATGGTAGATTAGTTGTTATTGAGTATGCTGGTTCTTTGCCAAGTAAGCATAGAAAACATGGGGTTCCTTATATAAAGTGTAAATGCGATTGTGGGAACATAGTTACTAAATGCGTTTTTCGTGTTTGGAACGGAGATTGTAAATCGTGTGGATGCCTACAAAGGGAAATGGGAGTTGAGAAGTTAACCACGCACGGACAAAGTTATACCGTAGAATATAAAACGTGGGAAGGTGTAAAAAAGAGATGCTTGTACCCAAAATCTGAAAATTATTATTTATATGGTGGAGCTGGTATAAAAATATGCAAAGGTTGGTTGGGTAAGGATGGGTATATAAATTTCAAGAATGATATGGGTAATAAGCCAACTCCGCTACATTCAATAGATAGAATTTATAGTGATAAACATTATTCGTGTGGACATTGTAAAGAGTGTAAACGCAATAAATGGGATTTTAATTGCAGATGGGCTACCAGCGAAACCCAATCTAATAATACCAGTAGAAACAAGTATGTTTATATAGAAGGCGAAAAACTATCATACCGGCAAGCTGAAAGAAAATTAGGTTTTGGGCGTGGTATATTGTGGTCTCGAATAAATAATGGGTGGAGCGTGGAGGAAGCTATAAGAGTTTTCCCAAGTTACAACAATAAAAAAATAAAAAGAAAATAATTTACATGAGAACAGACAACCCGTTTATAAGTTTAGTAATAAATCTTGATTCTCGTTTAGAGCGTGACCAATTTGGAGGGGTTAATTTAACAGGTGTTGTTAATAATGACTTTTTAGATTTCGGGGTTTTTAATAAGCAAAAATTCTTTGAAGGATTTGATTTTGAAACCATAGTATTTATTGATAAGCACTTAGACATTCCGATAACTACATTAGAGTATCTTTATAAAACCTGTGATGTAGTATGTGTAAGAAACCATACTGATGAAGATAAGTTTAATGATGCAAATTATTTGGCTGCTTTACAATTAGCAAGAGGTAAATATATTTGCCATGTTGATTCAGATTGCTCAATGTTTACTTCATCAAAAGAGAATGTTCAGGAATTACTTAATTATCTCGAAACATACGATTATTTAAGCTACCCTACGCCATTTACACCCAATCCAGACACTAATGACAATTATGATTATTGGTGGTGTAGCACACGTTGGTTTATGTGCAAAAGAGAAACACTTGATTTTACCGAAATAAAAAAATGTTTAGCATCTTCCGATTACTTATATTATAAGTATCCGGCTTCAATAAAAAATCCTTGGCTTGAACATATTCTTGGATTGATTTCAAAATATACAACAGGTAGGGGAGTTTTTTATCCTCCACTGGATTATGAAAAACACTTAATATTCTGTTGGGATAATTATGAAAAATGGATACTTAGGAGGTTGAATGAACAAAGTTATGATGAAGTAAAAAATTGGGTATTATCTAAGGGTGGTATTCATTACCCAAATCAGGTTCATATATGAAAGACACATGGCTATTTAATAGAGGCGAAGTAATAAACTTTGATATTCCAAAAGGAGTACAGTTACCAATATACGTAATAGGAGATAGTCATGTAAGAGTATTACCGGAAGTAGCTCCATATATCTTTAAAAGGTCAACAGATATTGAAGATGTTATTGACAGTAAAAGTGCCTATGCAGTAGGAACAAAAGGACATGATGTTTACCTTAATGAGTCAATAAGGATAATACCCAATGGTTCACAAGTGTTATTATCATTTGGAGAAATAGATTGCCGTCATTATGTTCCGGTAAAGGCAAAAGAAAATAACACTACTATTCAGCAAGAGGTAGATAAAATTATTGAACGTTATACAGTTAACTGTGTGAGGTTATTAAAAGAAAAATATAAGGTAACAATATTGGGTAGTTATCTATGTCCCGATGATCTAAACCATCAAAATAAGTACACAGATATATTTCAGGCTAAATATTATTTCAATGTTAAAATGGAGAAATATTGCCAACAGAATAAGCTGCCATTTGTACCAATATTCAGAACAGGAATAGAAAAAGAGTGGCATAGATTTGAACACGAATACCCACATTATTTTAATGACAGTTCACATCTTGGCCCTTGTATGATACCAATAATACTTGAATCAATAGTAAATAATAATGAGTGAATTAAACTTACATGATGGTATATGTAATCTTATGGTAAAGGCTTTAAATAAGCATAGAAGTAAATTAGCTGCTGCAAGGTCTTTGGAAATAACAAGCAGTATGCTTAACACAAGGATTAAAAAGTATAATATTGTGAAGCAAAAAAGAAAGTATGTCCATATTGGAATTACAGAATAGAGTTGAAGTAGTGACACCTGAAGGTGTTGGATTTATATGGTTAGTCACTGAGTTTGGTACTGAAACATCAAAAATATTTACGGTAATACAATCAAATGGTCAAATTTGGGAATGGCAACCAAAGGATATAAAAGTAAAAAACAATATTACATTCAACAGAATAAACGATGAACGCAAATAGAGTTAAAAAATTAAAAGATATGGCTGCTTTATTTTATCAAATGCAACCACAAGGAGTAGTTAAAAAATCAGTTGAACAAATATATCAGGAATTGAAACAAGTTCATAAAAAGAAAACCAAATGAATATTAAAGAATTAAGGGAGTTACTTGCCAATGCCCCAGATGATATGGATTTAGATAGCATTCTTATAAAGAAAGAAGAAGTAACTAACATTATATCATCTGACATTGCTACTACAATCCCAATAGATACCACATTCACTTCCATTAAACATACTTGTAATTTGGGAGATATTATAGGGGCATTACCACAATGTAAAAAATACTTTGAAGTAACAGGAAGGAAGATACTATTCCTTCAGCGGTTGAATATGCCTGCCGCTTATTATACTGGTGCTGTGCATGGCACTGTTGACGAATCTGGAATCATGGTAACTCTAAACCGTCCACTTTTTGATATGGTAAAACCTCTTTTAGATTCACAAGAGTATATACAAAGCATGGAAATATACAATGGACAATCAGTTCATTTAGACTTTGATGTAATAAGGGGGAAGACATTCGTTAATATGCCTCACGGCAGTTTGGCTTCATGGTTGACATTTGCTTTCCCTGATTTGCATTATGATATTAGTAAGCCGTGGGTACACTTACCGCAAGAAAAAATCCAAATAGAAGAAGTCACAAAAGGGAAGATAGTAGTAAATTTTACCGAAAGATATAGAAATGGACTAATGGATTATTTTTTCTTGAAAAATTATGCTCCAGATTTGATATTCGCAGGTACAGAAACAGAGTACTTTAAATTCTGTAACCAGTGGCAGTTAACTATCCCAAGATTAGAGATTAAAAACTTTCTTGAATTAGCTCATGCTTTAAGAGGGTGTAGATTTTTATTATCAAACCAATCATTCCAGTGGAATTTAGCAACAGCATTAGGAGTCCCAAGAGTATTAGAGGTATGTCAATATGCTCAGAATTGCCTACCTTTTTATGGAGAAGATAATTATGGATTTTTTCATCAAGTAGGTTTGGAGTACTATTTCAGAATGATGTATAATAAAACAGCATAAAAAAAGCCCTGCGTTAACAGGGCTTAACCAATTAAAAAACAAAGAAAATTTTAAGTGGCTGCTGATACCAAAGTTGTTACCGATTGGTCAGTTGCAAGTTTTACACTGTTTACATTCAATCCACTTGGGGGAAATTCTAAAATAGTGTAAACATAATAGCCATTACCTACCTGAAGTCCATTTTGCAAAGGCCATAAATTTACTCCGGGGGTGACAGCAACACTTGCTAAAGGAGCAATAGGAAACTGTTTAAATTCGGTAACGGCAGCTTGTCCTGCTGCATTTTGAAATGGTGGAGTCCCGAATATTTGACCATAAATTCGGGTTGTTACGTGAGCTGTGATTGCCATAATAAAGTGTTTTTAATAATGATTGAATGAATGATTGACCGACTAAAATTAGTATTTTTTTCAATTCAACAAATATTTTTTATATTTATAGTTAAATTATGGCGGTAAAATATTTTTTATTAAATCCAGAAAAGAAGTCCTTATCTAAGGATGAAATACAGCAAATAGAATCCAATAAGACGGGGCTATCTGAAACCATTTGGAGTGCAAGGGAACAAAAAGCCAAAGAAGTATTTGAGGAAGAATGTACTTTAAAACATACATTTGGAAGGATAATAGTGAAAGCAAACCTGCAATCAAAAAACGAACATTCCTTTTCAGATGGTACTAAAATAAGATTAGAAAGGCAGTTCAACAACTTCAATAGAAGGGAAACTCAACCCGTAAATGCCATTGTTATTTCAGCAGACAACATACCAACAGGTAGTGAAATATTAATAGGTCATAATGCACTTCACGATTCAAATAAGATATTCAGCTATAAATCCAAGTCACCAGATATACAGTATTTTTCATTACCAGAATATGATTGCTTTGCATGGAGAAATAGCGAAGGTAAATTGCAGCCAATGAGTAACTTTGAATTTGGGTTAAGAGTGTTTAAGCCATACGAAGGAAATATTGCAGGGATAAAACCTATGCAAATAAAAAATGTGTTATATATTACTACCGGGAAATTTAAAGGATTAGTATGCCATACGGTAGAAGCATCGGATTATACTATTATTTATCAAGGTACTGATGGGAAAGAAGCGCAAGTAATAAGAATAAGACATAGTGATGATGAAGATTTTGACAGGGAAGAGGTACAAGCTATTTCACATTACTTAACGGACGGTGTTTCCAGTGGAACGTTGCTTATTGGGTTAACGGTGTCTGATTGTAAAACCTTAAATTAATGAAAGAATTAGGAGGTTATTGGGTATATAAAACAATAGATGGGATAGTTACAAGAAGAAGACCAACTGCGCAGGAAATTATTGAAGCAGAAAAGGCAAGCATCAAATACAAATTGAAAAAATAAAATAATATTATGGCTGAATTAGAGGAATTAAAAAAAGAGAATGAGGAACTTAAAAAACAACTTTCTGAAATGAGCGGGAGTATTGAGGTAAGTGCATTTTACTCTTTAAGGCGCATTCTTAGTCTTCAAGCAAAACGGTTAGATAAGTTTGATTTGGACAAGGAGATAGGTTCAAATTCCAAAGAAGACAAGGTTTATGATAGGACGTTGGATATTGTTGTTAAAATGCCCAAAATGATTTCTGAATTGAATAGCCTAAAGTCGGAACTTAAATTAACTGGTAATGAGGATGAAGATAAAAAGAACAAAGCATTTGTTGATAATATAGCCCAATCCCGCCCATGAGTCTTGCGATTGATATATTTGGCAGTTTAATTCGTATTGATAATACACCAAAAGAAATTGAGGATTGGGGGACTGATAACCCAAAAGAACAATATTGGCGAAGAAAAGAATTGCCTGATTTTTTTGATGAAGTAGAATATGACAAAGATGGTGTTGCCTTATTAACACCGGAACAAGCTGCCTATTCAGCCATTGAAGTAGAACGATGCAGAAAAGGATTTTCATTCTATAATAACGGAATAGTTACATACATAACAGGTAAGAATTATTTTTACCTACAATGGTGGAAACTGGAGGACGATATTTACCCTGATTATAGAGATGCAGATAGGAGGTATTTCCTATTCCTTAATTATTGGGAGGCTATTCTGTGGTGTATTTTTATAGTTCGTGGAAAGAAACGCCGGGAAGGCGCAAGTTCACAGGCTTGCTCTAATTTAATGTACGAGTGTATATTTTACAAAAGCAGTAACTGTGGGCTTGTTAGTAAAGAAGAAAAAGATAGTAGGGAAACATTCTTGGAAATGGTTTCTTTTGGCTATCAACAGTTGCCGCCGTTTTTAAAACCAAGACAGTTAAATAGAGCAGATAGCGTTACTGAATTTATTTTTGCAGGGAAAGCAGAGAAAGGAGAAAATTCAGGTAAGAAAGGTAATAAATCAAAGATAAACTATCGTACCCCAAAAGAAAATGCTTATGATCGGGGGCGTATGAGCCGGGTGCTTGGTGATGAGGGCGGTAAGTGGCCTATTGATATTAAGTTCTCCAAGTTTATTTCTAAGGTATCAAAGACACTGATAAAAGGTGCAAAAAGGGTAGGGTTCATGGAGTGTCCATCCACCGTAAATGAAATGACAAAAGGTGGAGGTGCTGAATACAAAAAGGTTTGGGATGGGTGCGACCAATTTATATCCGGAGGCAAAAAAACACCATTAAGGGGAGTAACGTATTTCACGCCATCTTACGACAACTACGAGGGTTTTATTGATAAGTACGGCATGAGCGTTATGGATGCGCCTGACGAAGAAACTTATGACTTCTTAGTTAAAAAATGGGTTGTGAAAGACCAGTACACAGGAGAAACAATAAGTGAAATTTCAGAGGAAGATATAAAGTTAGGCGCAAAGGTTTATATAGCAAGTAGGCGTGTTGGATTAACTGGCGATTTGTTGGAAGAAGAAATTAGGCAGAACCCAACTACTGTACAAGAAATGTTTGAAGCTGCAAATATAGGCTGCACATTCAATTCTTATAACATTAATCAACGTAAAAGAGAATTAGAAGAAAATCAAGTATATAAAAGAAAAATACTCTATACTCTTGATGAAGAAACCCAAAAAGTAAAATGGAGAGATATAACACCAAATGAAAAAAACTTTTATTGGGAAATAACGTGGGGGCTTGATGGGAAGATTACGGATAATAAATGGGTACTTAATGGAAACGGTCAAAAATCCCCCGGAAGAAGCGAAGATGGGGCAATATCTGTAGATAGCTACTCAAACTCACAGGGAGGGCGAAAATACGGTTCAAAGGCATGTGCGCTGATTGGTAGGCGTTCTGACTTACTTGACCCTGAAAACACAGGCAAACCAATAGGGATGCTTTATGGCAGACCGGCAGAAAAGGATATTTTGCATTATCAGGTCATGTTGGCTGGTATATGGTTTGGTTATCCAATTTGGTATGAACATACTGCCGATGACTATTGGGGTTATTTTAAAGACAGGGGTAGGCTTGGTTATCTTGGTAAATATCCTAAAAGCCTAATTGACCCTACGAAACGTGAAACACAAGAGCAGCACAAAGGCACTCCAATAACTCCATTCAGCCTTACTAAACAATTAGATTACGGCATCTCATTTTTTGAAAATCATTGCGATAAAATTGATTGGGTTGAAATATTGGATAACGCTTTAATTTTCGACCCCTATGACAGAACAAAATTTGATATAATTGTATCTTTTCTTATTTTGATTTCTGTACTTATGGAAAGACCAATAATTCCACCACCTAAAACTATTCCATTAATACCAGTATTTGATGGTAATGGGCAGTTGGTTATGAATTAATAAAAAATAAATTTGGATTGTTGAATAATTAATTATATTTGTTGGGAATATATATGGACAATACCGCTTTAAATTCAATTACTTGTAACAATTGTGGGAAGAAAATAGGGGAAGCCAAAATTATAGATGGAATATTGTCTTTAATTTGTCCAAAATGCGGAACAAAGAATATTCAAGAAACAAAACCTACAAAGAGCGTCAAGAACGCCAGTAGTTAAATTTATAAAAATAAGTGCTTCACGAAAGCCATTAGGTAGAAATACTTAATGGCTTTTTGTTTTTAAACAATGGCAGAAGAACCCAAAAATATTAATACTGGTGAAGACCCATTGAAGTCCTTTCAATTAGCAGAACTATCTACAAAACAAAAAGAATCTCCTGATTTTGGTTTGAAAATTTCAAAAAAAATTTGGGGCTATACTACAACTTCATTAGGTGGTTATTTTTATAATCGTAATGCCCAATATGTTATAAACAGAAATTATGCCAATGGTATAATGGACGTAAGAACTATGTTTCAAGACAGGTTTCAGTTTAATGCGAAACAGAATTTCATTCGATTGGATTGGCAAACCCTGCAAATAGTTAATCGTATAATTTCAGGATTAGTTGGTAGGTGGATGCAACGGGGAGAAAAAATTGAAGTTACAGCAACAGATGACCGTTCTCAAAAGAATAAAGAAGAACAGTATGCACAACTGGAATTTATAATTGAAAACTTAGACCAATTACAAAAATTGCAAGATGCAACAGGTGTTGCGTTTGTTCCAAAAGATGATTTACCGGCTGACAAAGATGAACTAAAACTATGGAAAGCCCAATTCCAAAGACTTCCAGAGGAAATAGAAAATGAGTTAGGATGCAATGATGTATTGCAATCCAATGGGATGTATGATGTAGTTAAGGAGAAACTTTTACATGACAGTGCAGAAGTTGGCTTTGTAGGTACATACACATGGATGGATGAACAAGGGGTTATTCATTCAAAATGGGTTAAACCGGAAGATGCTATTTATGGGTGGAGTGAGTATCCTGATTTCAGGGATGCAAGTTGGTTGGGTGAAGCACCGTCTATGAAGATAAGTGAATTAAGACGGGATTTCGGTAAAGAATTTCATCCAAATGATCCATTGGCACTTACGGAAGAACAACTTTTTAAAATAGCACAAACCGCAAAAGAGTGGTCATTCAATACCAATTTAGTTTGGAATAATTTATGGAACAGCGTTTACTTACGTCCGTATGATGAATGGAATGTAAGGTCATTAAAATTTGAATTAAGAACAGTTGACAGCGAACCATATACCGTGACTAATTCCACCATATCAGATAGAACATATGTTCAAAAAGGGATGCCGGTTAATAAAAAAGGTGAACCAAAATCAGCCCCTTCGCCAAATCAAAAAGTTATTGATGACAGTAACATAAATATTTATGAATCAGTTTATCTACCTGATAATGATATTTTACTAAGGTGGAAGTTGAAGGAAAATATGATTCGTCCACAAGACCCAAAAGAAATTGGTAATGCAGAATATTCATACTCTTTTTATATGTATCAGAACTACTTAATGAGAAACTTAGCAGTTCCTCAAAAGATACAGGCAGCAGTAGACGGGATGATATTGGCATTACTAAAAGTTCAACAAGATGTATCATTAGCTATACCTCCGGGATGGGTATTTGATGAAACTGCATTGCAGAATATTGATTATGGATTAGGTAATGAAGGGAATAAATCAGTTGACCATGCAAGGTTGTTTTTACAGACAGGTAAATTGTATTACAAGGGAATAGATGCAGAAGGGAACAGAGTTCCACCGCCAATAGAAGAAATAGCCAACACAGGGTTTGCACAACACATCGAAGCATTTATAAGGACTTATGAGTTTTGGTATAAAACATTGAGGGATGAATTAGGGGAAGACCCGAATCTGATAAGTTCAGCAGTTCAGCCAAGAGTAACGGCAGGTAATGTAGAATCTTCTTTATCAATGCAGGAATATGCAACTGATTATATGTATCGGGCTTATGCCGAATGTATGAAAATGACAGCAAGGAAAGTTTCTTGTTTGCTAAAGGATTCTATAGTGTACGGAAGTAAAGCATATAGGAATATAATAAAAGGGGAATACACTACTTGGCAAATATTTAATACTGATATTAAGTTCTTACCTACAGACCAACAAGTATCACAATTTGATATGATTATTCAAAATGCAATAAATAGTACCCCTGAATTAGCATTGTTTTTAAATCAGTTGCAAGCAATGGAAATGGTTAAGCAGGATGTTAAATTAGGGTGGACATATTACAATAGCTGTATAAAGAAAATGATTTTGTGGAAGCAAAAAACAACTGCTGAAAATACACAAGCAACCGGACAAATTCAAATTGCATCAGCACAAGCAGCAGAAAAAGCCAAGCAAGAAACAGAAACAGTAAAGATAGACGGAGATTTAGCTAAAGTAAAAATGGAAGGAGATACTTCTACTAAAAATGCTTTATCGGTAATGTTTACTTCTTTTTATAAAGATGGAGGACAAGTTCCACCTGAAATGAAACCGGCTTTTAATGCGTGGGTAGAAAATATAATGTTGCCAATGATTTCTCAAAATGAAGAACAAAAAGCAACTATTATGCAACAGATGAAAGAAGCACAACAGAAGCCAGACGAACAAGGTGAACAGTTACCAGATAATGAACAAGAACAAATTCAACCACAGCAGCAAGAACAAATAGCTGCATAAAAACATAAAGTCATGGGATTATCACGACCACTTGGAGATTTTGCAAACGAATTTAATTCGGTTTATAAAATAACACTTGACCTGTCAGGGTGGGATAGAACTGATATAAATGTAATACCCCCATTTTCAGGAGTAATTAACGTTTATGGCAGTAATGACGGTGGGGCAGTTCAAGGAGTAACACAAGGGAATGCGACATTAGCTATAAACTTTACTCCTGTAGAAGTAACTAATTTGGCTACTCATGCAGTAACTAATTCAATTTCAGCAGCAGGCAATTACCGGTATGATGTAAATGCACAGTTTTTAAGGATACAAGGTGTTCCACCGGCAGCAGGTACAAATGTTTATAAACTTTTATTATTTAATTCAAAAATCAGTTAAAATATTTTTATGTCAGAAGAAACAATAACAAATCAAGAACAAAAAGTAGATACAATTACACAGAACCTACAAAATGCAATGTGGGGCGAAGAAGGGCAGCAGCAACAGCAAAATTCACAAGAACAAAATCAACAACAGGATAATCAGCAGCAACAATCGCAGGAGCAGAATAATGACCAACATCAAGAAATAGCCGTTCCGGTTGAATGGCTTAAAAAAGAATTTGATATTGAAGACTATACAGTTTTAAAAGCTGAAAGAGAGGAGCTAAAAACGCTAAAAGCTAATCCACCAAAAGTAGAAGAAATTAAGTTTGATGATGACCAAAGCAAGCATATTTATGAACTATTAAGGGAAGGTGGCGATAAGAAAAAAGAAGTATTGAAATTTCTTGCTACACAGGAAAAGATTGAAGCACTTGTAAGTTCAGAAGTAACTAAAGAAAATGCGGCAGATATAGTAAAATTCGGGATGCAGTTAAAGAGTAAGGCAAGTGGTAGTGAATTAACAGATTTTGAAATAAATAGACTTTTTAATAGGAAATTCCAAATGCCTGAAAAGCCCACACTTGAGGATGTGAAATCAGATAGCACTATTCTTGAATCAGATGAAGAAAAAGTATATCAAGAAAGATTAAGCAAGTGGCAAAGTCAGGTAGAAGAAGTGAATTTAGATATTAGCATTGAGGCGAAACAGTTAAAACCTGATTTGGAAAAAGCAAAAGCAGAATTAGTATTACCAGAAATAAATAAAGGAGTACAAGCTAAACAAGAGCCAACGCCTGAAGAACAGGAGGCTTTTAATAAAAGTAAAGATTCCTTTAAACAATCTGCAAAACAAACAATAGATGGTTTTGGTGGGTTCACAGCACAGGTAAAAGACAAAGATGTTGATTACACTGTAGGATATACCCCTTCGCCAGATGAAAAAACACTTGTTTCGACCAAGTTAAATGAATTTGCAGAATCAGGGTTTGATGCTAATGCCTTGTTTGTAGATAGATGGCTAATGGAAGATGGAAAAACAATGAATATTCAACAAATGACAGAAGACTTGTCAAGAATATTCATGGGTAAAAACTCTGACGAAAAATTAGCTGTTGATGCTGCAAATAAAAGGATAGAGGCATTCTTACGTGAAAAGAGAAATCCTAACGTAATGGAAGGAAATCAAAACAGAACTTTCCAACCAAACGGAACACAAACACCGTCAGAGAAGTTAGCAGATATGTTTTTTGCGTAGTACTAAGTATTACTTAACAATTTAAATCTTAAAAAATGGCAGATCAAGGAATACCGACCTCCAATATATTGCAACCGGGTGTGATAAGCATATCAGGAGGTACAAATTATAGCGTCATTACAGGGCTACAACTGTTGACCCCAGTTTACTGGAAAAAATATGTAGAAAGATACGGCCCGGAAGCATACGATTATTTCTTTCAATGGTTAGCAACTTTTGGGGGAATGGAACTCGTTAAAAACCAAAATTTCTTTTGGTACGAATCAAGGGGTAAAAACCAAATAGCTGTCACTAACCTTACTCAAGTTTCAAGCCCATCAGCAGGAGCAACAGTTACGGTTAATATACCAGCAAGCCAACTGTATAGTTCAGGTGTTTATAGTCCATTACGGATAGGCGAAACTGTGTATATAGCATCTTCAAATATTGAAGGAGAGATTTTAACAGTACCAGCAGTTGACCAGTGTACAATACGTCCTAAACAAGTTGCAGATGCTTTTGTATCAGCAAATTCAACTCACTTGCTTGCAGGTGAAATACTGATTTTTGGAGGTATTACGGATGCTGGTGAAGCGTCAGGAGAAAGGGATTCTCAAACGCATCTTGACCAAAGGATGGAAAACAATATTACCGTTATCAGGGAAAACTATAAAGCCACTGACTTTGCTGAAATGTCAGATGTTTGGTATGATGAAGGTATTTCTGGTAGCACTCCTGCTGGAGTTAATCAGGCAGGAACAAGTATGTTCACATACAAAGCATTGGTTAAAACAGACCGTAGATTCCTGAATAGCATTGAAAGCAAATTAATGCGTGGTGATACTGTTACCAATACTGGGTTATTGAATACTCCACCAGTAGGTAGTCAAGGGTTTATTCCAACTGTTTTAGCAAATGGCGAAACAGTAAATTATACGCCGGGAACTTTGGATATTGCCAAGCTGCACCAAATTACCCGTATCATGGATGTGAACGGATGTGCTAAAGAAAATATGTGGTTGATGGATATTTTCCAAAGACAAGACTTTTCTGACGGCATATTTAAAGAATATCCAGCAGGCGCATTTGTTTATGGTACAGGTGAAAAATCACAAGAGGCATCAGTAGCTTATGGATTCCAAGAAATTCTTATTGACGGTTATTTACTGAAAGCTAAGAAGTACTCTCCGTGGAACACAGAGGTTACAACAGGGCTTACTCCTAATGTTGATTTCTTCCGTGACTTTGGTGTTATTTCTCCATTAGGAACAGTTATGGATGCTAAGAATTATACTCCATTGAAAAACATTACCATGATGGCTATGCAACCTCAAAAAGGTGGTACAACTGGTAATGCAATCAGGGTTTGGCCTTATGGTGGTGGTTCTATGAACCCAACTGACGGTACATTGGCTGATAATATTGCAATGGCCTGCTATAGGGGGATAAGAACCGCAGGAGCGAATCAATTCCTTATCGTAAGCGCATAATATTTAATTTAATAGCAGGGGTAATTTCGCCCCTGCTTCTTATAAGACCATCCGAATATTTCGGACACTAAAAAAGGTGTTAAAAGGTAATCAAAAAAATCATAAAAATGGCAACGTCATTGAAACACACGCAAATGGCTGATGAAGAAGCAAAAGCTGCTAATCAAAAGCACAACTTTGAAAGTTTGGTAATACCTACAGATATATTACCAGAAGAAAAAGAAAAAAAGGTATATAATGTACTTTTTAAATTAATTAAAAAAAGACGAGGTAGGGTTTATTTGGATAATTGTTGTGACAATATACCTAATCCTAAAAATGATGGGAATCCAGAAAGGATATGGCTATTAAATGGTGCAAGAAGTATTTGGGATTCTGATTTAGAATATATCCTAAAAGATAAATCAAGATACGACAGGGCAAGGAGGGGTATGGATATTAAATTTACAGATTCAGTTTGTATGGTTCAAAGTACCGATACACTGCGTTTGGAGTTTATGCGAAAAAATAGTAACAATGTAGGTAAAAAAATAGAGGGTCGTGGTGGTAAATATGATTATTATGAGTATGACCCTGCACAAGAACAGAAAGAAAGACACGCAAAACAGTTAATGAAGATTGGTATAATAACCAAAGTAAATGAAATGCCAACTGATAAAATTAGAAAATTGGCAAGTTTTTTAGGTATTTCTTTTGTTGATGAATTAGGGATGCCTGTATCTGACGAAGGGGTAAAAACAGAATTAATGATTAAAGCAGATACAGACCCAGCTACGGTACAAAAATACATGGATTCAAGAGAAGTAGAGGTTGCGTATTTGGTTAAGAGGGCAATAATTGATGCAAAAATAGATTTGGGAGGACAGAACGGTAACGCAATATGGGCAGGCGGTAAGGGGTTTATAGCAAAAATACCAACCAACAGAAAGCCTTATGAATACCTTACTGAACTTGCAATGACAAATAGTGATGAAGGAAGGAATTTTAAACAGCAATTAGAACAAATGATTACGTAATATGGATGTGAATGAATGTTATCGGTTGATGAGTTATTGTGTGGCAAAAAATCGTTCACAAGGATACTTGTCACCCGATGACTTCAATTTAGTTATAAATCAAGGGCAGCGAATGTACCTTGATTTTTTGCTTGGGGAGTATCAAAAATATTTACCACAAAGGCCGATTGCTGTAGTTGAATTTGGGCAAAATGAAAGAATTAGAGATTCGATAGCTCCGCTTATTTACAATACAATTCTACCAATAAATTCAACAACAGGTATTTCTTCATACCCATCAGATTATGAATATGTAGATAATATGTTTGGTGTGTATGGAAGTTATAATATAAGATTTATTCAGCAGGATAGACAGGATTCGTATCTGCATTCTGTAATTGATCCTATAATACAAAATCCTGTCTATTTAATCCGTCACGAAGGTTTTCAGTTTTTCCCAGATAGACCGTATGGCGAAAACCAAGCCAGAATGAGTTATGTAAGAAAGCCGCCAAGTATAGTTTGGGGTGAAGGTAGAGACAGCAATGACCGACCAGTTTGGAATCCAGCTACAAGCCAAAATCCAATTTGGAGTGAAACGGATATTTTACAAGTTATTATGAGAGCATTGCAATTAGTCGGAGTTAATTTGCAATTAGGAGTTGTAATACAATACGCTAATGAGATTAAAACACAAGGGCAATAATGACAAGACGTGCGTACATAGAAAGAGTAAGAAGATTAATTTATGGTGGGCAACCACCTGCTGATGCTTCTATTACTGTAGGGTTAGTTAACTTCTATCTACCAGATGCCGTAGCCGTAGCCGCAAGAGCAAATTATACCGACAATTTAAAATTAAGTGGAATAGCAGTTGTTAATAATTCTTTTTATACCACATTCAAATCATTATCAGTTGTTGGAGATGAACAGTTTTTATGGAAAATAACAATACCGGAATTACCAATAGGAATTGGAGCAAATGAAGGGGCTAGTACTCTAATATTTAAAGATTCAAGTTCAAATCAATTATCATTCCCTGTTGTATGGTTAAGTGAAAATCAGTTAAGTTTTCAACGTGGGATGAGAATAATACCAAATAAACTTTTAGCTTACCCACAAGGGACTTTTATATACGTTATGAGTACGATAATGCTTAGTGCTTATACAGCACAGGTTACAATGGTAAGTGCAGGTGATAGTACAGATTTAGATAGTGTACTGAATGTGCCACCTGATTACTTTCCAATTATGACAGACTATTTAAAAACTCAATTAATGTTTGAAAGAAGTGTGCCAGTACCAGTAACTAATGATGGTTCGGATATAATTAAGACAACTTAAAAACTTAAACATGAAAAAAGGTCAATACTTATCAGAAAATGGTGATTTAATGAATGTCACTATTATTGATGAAGAAAATAAACAAGTCTTTGCAACTAAAAATGGATGGAATGCCTCATGGTTTTTAGAAAAAGAGTATTCTACATGGAAGGTTGTAGAGAAAATTTATATACCGGATATACCGGCACAAATTAATTCACAATCAAAAACTGAAGAAAATGCCATACAAGAGCCTTCAACAAGCAGCGTATTTCAATATTCACAAGAAGGAACTGGAAAAGAAGGGAGTGAACGTGGAGGAATGGAACAAGGAATCGAAGGGGATGAAATTACCGAAAAAAGTGAAATTGAAAGTGAAGAAACCATAAAGCCTAAAAAAACAAGAAAGAAAAAAGAATGAAACCAATTTTAAATCAGATTATTTTTAAACCATTACCATCAGATGAATTAACTGAAGGTGGATTATTTGTTCCTGAAAATTGTAGAGAAATAAATAACAAAGGTACTATTGTTAATGTTGGTGAAGGAACAAAAAATAAACCAATGCGGTTAAAAGAAGGTATTACTGTTCATAGAGTAAAAGATTGGGGTTTAGGTTTTACAATCAATAATGAACTTTATTTTCTAATGGACGAAAGTGCCATAATAGCAATAGAATGAGCCAGCAGCATATGCCTTATATTTCAGTGGATAGCTGTATTACAGACTATCTTGGAGAGGGGGAATACTCTCAACATAAATATTTTAAATGTTGGCACATAGCATTTAGAGGTATGGAAAATTTAGGATTAGATTTCTTCTATCGTATTCAATCATTAAAATTACCTATTAATTCAAACTTTACAGTAACACTACCTGCTAATTGCCTTAATGTAACAAAGGTTGGAATATTAAACGATAATGGGGCAATAATACCATTATGGAATAATCCAAACATGACAACCTATGCAGACCTATTACCTGATAGGATTGATAAAACTACTGACAATGAATCCTTATGGTTAACATGGGATAATAATACATGGTGTAATACTTGGAATGGTAGTGGATATTCAAATGTTTATGGAGTGCCAAGCGGAGAACCATTTGTAGGAGAATTTAAAGTTGATATTGAGAACGGAGTTATTCTTTTAAGCCAACATTTTAATCGAAATTATTTAATGGTAGAGTGTCTTGTTTCTCCAATGGAAGGACAAGAGTATTATTTACCAATGCAGTTTAGAGAAGCTCTTATAGCATGGATTTGGTGGAAGGATAATAAAGCAGTTTCGGTAAGGCGTGGGCAAGTTGGTATTTCAAGAGATTTGAAACACGATTTTTTTGTTGAAAGAACAAATGCCATCTCAAGATGGAAGCCATCAACAATAATGGATAAATACCAAGTATCACAAGAGCAGAGTAGAGCAGCTATAAAGACTTAATATGCCGTCTATAATAGGAAATACAAGTAGTTCAATATACAGCATCCCTTATAATGAGGGATGTACTTTAGAATCTTTTTCATTGGTTAATAAAACAGCAGGAACAGTAACAGCTAATTTAGCAATAAGAGAAAATGAAACCGATTACCAAATAATACCAGTTAATACACCTATTTATGGTAATCAAATGTATAGCTCTGATTTGGAAAGACAGATTAATGCAGGACAAAACTTTCATTTAATTGTGAGTGGAGCAGTCGATTACCAGTTTTCAACCGGCAAACCAAAATAAAAAATGGCTTTAAATGTATATACTAATTTAACCTATCCTACAATATCTGTTTATGTTGATTTAAACAGAGGTAGTCAAACAAATAGTATATGGGGCATACAGATATTAAATGACCCACCATTTAGAAATGATAGTGCTGATAGATATATATTCGGGACAGTAACAGGGATAAATTATTTAGGAACAAAAGTATCAGTAGGGCAATCTGTAATGATTGATAGGGGACAAGCGATATTAGTTACACAAGGAGGTATTAATTATTACTTGGCAGATGAAACTACAGTTTTAATGACCGAACTACCAGAAGAATAAAAATGGCAAAAGAAGAAAAAAGATTTGGAGGGATAATGAACCTTGACGATAAGCCGGAATTTGTTTTGGCTAATCAGCATATTCACGCATTAAATATTCGCCTGTATGGTGGCGCAAATGGATTGACTGCACAAAATATTCCCGGAAATACTTTAATTGCAAATTCACTTCCGGCAGGCGATAATCAGGCATTAGGTTCATGTTATGATGGGTTAAGACAACGGATATTTTGGCAAAACTGGAATAGCAATGCAAGGAATGGGCTTTATATGTATACTATTAGTACAGGGGTTATAACTGCATTACTTGTAAGTTTTACTAATTCACAAACTGATATATTTGGCTTTGATTTGGATTATCCTATTGCTTCTCAAAACATAATTTACACAACAGAAGAAGATGGAGATATTTGGACTTGGACGGCAAGGAATGACAGACCAAAAGAACTGAACATTTTAGATGCCTTAAATAATATTTATGGTGCAAACTGGTTAGCATCATATCTTGACGTTGAAAAATCACAGCCAACAATACCTATTCATTGTGGGTATGAAAATGATACAGCAGTAACGGTTAATAATTTAAAAGGTAGCGGTGGGTATAAACTAATAAGGGCTAAATATAGGTTTTGGTACGGAACATTTCAAAAATCATGTTGGAGTACCATTAGTGAAATGCCTATTCCGGTTGGATATACTGACCAAGCAATAGATACTGACCAAACAAAGAATTGTCGTATAGGAATGATATTCCAAACTGGTTCAACAGACACAGTTAAAATTGAAATAGCAGTACAGGAAAATTTAGGAGACATTTGGGGTAAGTTTTTTTCAGTACAAATATTGGATAAAGCCGAACTTTCAATACCCAATAACGATACATACATTTGGGCTTTCTATAATAATGAGGCTTATGATTATATAGATGAAGCAGAAAGTATCTTGCAGTTTGACAGGGTTCCAATAAAAGCAAATACACAGGAACTATTAAATGGCAATGTAATTATTTATGGAGGGATTACAGAAGGTTATGACCCTGTAATACCAGATGTAACAATAACTTCCGAAACACAGGATATTTCAGCACCAACAGGCGGTATTTCTGTCTTAGCCACACAACAAGGATTTAATGGGTTATCAACAGGTAATATAAGAATATCTTTAGCAGGTACACCTATTTTCCCGACTGCCGGAATTGGTATTACAGGAACAGCTTCATTTGTGCGTGTAACTGTATTTAATGGCACAACCCCCTTAGATATAATATGCCAAGCATTAGTAGATAATACTACACTTGCTGTATTGATTGCACAACTTTCCGCAAGTGCAACTGGGCAGGGATTTACGGTAGTAAGCACAACTTCAAATAGTATTGTAATAAGCCATGCAAGCCAAGTATTGATGTATTACTATTCAGGCGGTAACGGACGAGATCAAAAGCCAATAGGGGAATCAGTACCGGCAAATGATTTTAGTAGTAAGTACGATTATGCTTTAGCTTATTTCGCAGAAAAATCTAAAACAAATGGGGCAACTACATCAGAGGATTTTAATGTTAGCATCTTCCCAATAACAATGAGTCCAAATGCGTATAATTTCAGTCTTTCAAATATACAGTTAAAAATATACCATAGACCGCCAACATGGAGTAAATATTATCAGGTATTAAGAACCAATAATCTAACCAAAGAAGATTTTGTAAGTTTAGTAAGTGATAGGACTTTTAAGGATGCTGATTTCGCATATATTTCTATTGAGGCTTTGGCAAGATATAAAATACAATACCCTACAACAGTAATATCTTATGACTTTTTGGTTGGTGACCGGATTAAATTTTGTGCCTTATTCAATAATGACAAAACCATTGCACAAATTTATGGTAATGCACATGATTATGAAATAGTAGGACAGGTTGATAATCCTAATATAAATGGGTTGGTTAATGGTGGACGGTTCGTTAAGATAAAATTGCCAACAACAGGTGCAACATTTGATTTTGGAAGTTTTACAAGCAATTCTTATTACTACTATTATATACAATTATATACACCTGCAAAATCAGTGGCAAACAATCTTAATGTATATTATGAGTTTGGAGAAATGTTTGAGATTGGAAATTCAGGTAGTGCCACATTAGCGTTTCATCAGGGCAACTTCCAAAATCAGGCAACCGATTTATCTGCACCTGCAATAATAAACCTAAGAAAAGGAGATGCTTATTTCAGACCAAGAGACATAAGGGCAGGGGCTTTCTTCTTAGCAGATACCGTAAAGGATATAACATATTCATGGGTTAATGAACCTGTATATGAACAAACCATAGAAAATATTCCTGTAGGCACAACATACACAGTTAAAAATACCACAAGTGGTAATACATCTAATCTTAATAATTGGCTAATTAAAACAGGATTGGTTGCCGTTAATTTTAATGTAAAAGGCAAATTAATCTTTAAGTCTTTATTGACAACTGCAAGCAATATTTCCGTTATTTTACAAATAAAGAATGTTGGTGGTGGTGGCGTAAGTTTAGTGGCATTATCAACAATATCAGGTGCATCTAACGGGCAGATACTTGAATTTAATATTGACCAAAATGTAACTATACCTGCAAGTAAAACAGCCGTTATTTATTTACAGGAAAGTCCTGTTAGTTCTCCAACTCCATTTAGTGCAAGTTCAATATCAGGACAATTAACTTTCATAGATACTGAACATGATTTTTTAATAGGAGTTATAGACCCTAATTTTTCAGACTTCTTTGCAAGTAAAGTAAATTCTAATGGTAGGGAATTTGTAGTTAACCCTGATGAAAAACAAATATTTTATTCAACACTTTTAAGGTGGGGTTTAAGTTACCAACAGAATACAAATATTAATCAAATAAACCGTTTCTTCCCTGCAAACTTTGATGAAATTGACCGTTCAAAAGGGGCTATCCAAAGACTAAAAACAAGGGATAGAATATTAAGAGTTTTCCAAAACAGGGCGTGTGGGCAGTTTGGAGTGTATGCAAGGTTTATTCAAAATAATCAAGGACAATCTGAACTTGTAACCACAGACGATATAATAACCAAAAATAATATTTCATATTATGAAGGTGAATATGGGGTAGGGGAGCAATATACGGCTTTAGTCAGTGGAAAGATTGCTGACTACTTCGATGACAGCGTAAGAGGTTATGAATGTAGATTAAGTGGTAACGGAATTACGCCAATAAGTGAGTTGTATAAGGGAGAATTTACGATAAGGAATTATATAACTCCATACAATAAGACTAATTTAAGAACAGATGGGAGCAAGGCTAAAATATTAAAAACGTTTAATTACTTTGATGAAGAAGCAATAACACTTTTACAAGCTACAGCCACATTGCCGGGGTATTGTTTTTCATTCAATGAGAAAAGAAACGGGTATTGTACTTTCCATAGTTTTAAAGATGCAGAATGGTTACAGGATTTTGAAGATAATATTGCTATGTGGAAAGACGGACAATTATGGGTATTAAATATAGGTAATCCTGACCCATCTACTCCATATTGTAATTACTTCGGGGTTCAATATGATGCAAGTATAACCGTAGTGTTTAATGTAAACCTATTGGAAAAGAAAACACCTGAAAGCCTTAGTGAAATTGCCAGTGCTATTTGGGCGTGTCCAGTTATCTATAGCAATGTTATGAGCTATGGTACTCAAAGGCAAGAAACAATGTTAGGCACTTATGATTTTGCCACTTTAGAAGGTGTTTTTGAGGCTGCAATTTTAAGGGATTCATATTCCATAAATGGGATAAACAATGGAGATTGGATGAAAGCAAACTGGTTGGTAGTTCAGTTTATAAAAGAAAGCGCAAGTGAGTTAATTTCATTAGCTGAAGTAAGTTTGATGTGGAAAGACAGCCCATTGACAAACAAATGATTAAATTAGAAAAAATAAGTACATTTGGGTTACGCAATTTGGTAGAAATAGCGTATAAAGGTGATAGCGAATTATTGGATAAATATTGGGGAGAAGATTTTAATTTAGAAGATGCGGTAAATGAAACAATGTGGATGGTTGGTGAAGTTAGTAAAGAAGCAGAAATGAGTTACTATTCAGTTGAATTGGATGACTGTGAAATTGGATATGTTTGCTGCTTTGAACACAATCTTTATTCATTTGGAATAAATATTAATTACAGGACAAAAGATAACTTGGTAGAATTTTGGGAACGGATTAAAGAAATAATGGGGCAAAGTTTTATTTGTATGTTATTTCCACAAAATGAAAGGGCAATTAACTTTTTAAAAACACAAGGGATGAAAATAGTTGATGGAGTTGAACAAAATTGCGTAACACTTTTAAATATATAAACTATGCCGTGGATTATACCTTTAGCAACAGCGGGATATAGTATTTATAATTCTGCACATAATGCCAATAAAGCAAAAAAATCAGAAAATGCTTTAGAAGATTCATTGAATAATACGCCAAAGTACAAACCAAATCAATCAATTTTAGATTACTATGATAAAGCCTTAAATAAATATAACACCAATCCAACAGATACAATGGAGTATAAAGCTACTTCACAAGGTATAAAACAAGGAACAGTTAGTGGGTTAAGGGCATTGCAAGATAGGCGAAGTGGATTGGCTGGTATCCCTACATTAATGGCTAATCAAAATAATTCATTATTAAAAGCGGCGGTTACTGCTGAACAAAGAAAAGCACAGCAATTAGGAGTACTTGGGGAAGCTACAAGACTAAAAGCAGGTGAACAAGGTAAGGAGTTTCAGCAAAATGAAATTTACCCATTTGAGGCTAAGTACAATTTGCTTTCATTAAAGGCGGCAGGAGAAAGGGCAATACAAAGACAATCTACTCAAAACGCTTATAATAATGCTTGGGCAGCAGGAAGCATATTCCAAGATAATTGGGATAATGGTAAAAATATATGGGGTACTAAAAATAGAAAAACAAAGTAATCAATGGCACTTCACAACGCAGCAGGAATGTATAACGGTTCAGCACCGCTTAATCCATTACCCTATGTACAGATAGCTATGGCTGCACGTCAACGTAAAGCTGCAAGGGAAGAAGCCATTGATAAATATTACAGACAATTACCCGATACAATAAATGATAAGAATTTGAGGGATCAGGAAGTACCTATTATTAATGATTATAAAAACAAAATATTTGAATTTGGATTAAAGAACAGGGAGGCATTAAGAAACCCAAAATTAGATAATGGAGCAGCACAACTCACATTGGATAAGTTAATGAGAGAAACAACATCAGTTGCAAGGGAAAGCCAAAATGCAGCAAAGGTTGATTTAACAGCAGGTAAATCATTAATGAATAAGGATAATCAATTTATACTTAATAGCGATGAATATGTAGCTGACCACGCATTACATAATTTACCTGTAACAGACCCAAGACACAAAACACTTGACTTAACTAAGTATGCAGCAGGCAGACCGTATGATGAGGGTGCTTTAATAAAAAGAAATGCAGATATAAAGTATTCTGATGGTACACCTGAAATTTCACAGCATCCAACAGACCCATTATCACAAGTTGTTACTACAAGACCTGTTTTAGATGCAGCAAATAAACAAGTACTATTTGCAAGAGCAGCAGATGATTTACATAATAATCCAATGTTTGCTAAAAAGATAAAAAATGAGTTGGCTCAAACAGGACAGTTACCACAGTTAGTAAAAATAGCACAAGAACAATTCGGGTTAAAAGACCCAAGTGATATTACTGATGAGCATTTAGCAGCAGCTTACGAATATTCATTATTACCAGTTAAGCAAACCGTACAAAAAAGAATTGTTAACACAGAAGCAGTAATGGATAAGAGGCGTAAAGAAGGTATGGAAGATTGGAGAACCAAAAATGCTTTAACGTTTAAACAGAGTTTAGAAAAAATAAGACTAAATAATCAAAACCGTAAAGATGGATTGCCAACAGAAGATACGGGTTATGTTTCTGATGAAGTAGCAGACCAAGCTGGACAGGATATAACAGTTGATTTAGGGGGTAAGAAAAGAGACGTAAGGGTAATATATGTTAACGATGTTGACCCTGAAAGGTTGGATATTATTACCGGGAAAGATTTAACTAAGAAAAAAATTGGAGTTACGCCTATACAAATAAAACAACCTGACGGAACTTATAAATATGGCTATTATCAAGATAAAGGTACAGGTGATTGGGAAGGAGCAGATGGGCAAAAAATAAGCCGTGAGGCTGTAAAAGACAGATATATTAGCAAGGTATCTCCTACTAAATTTAAAGTACAGGTAGGAACTAAAGGGAGTGAAAATACAAATACACCAAAAGTAAAAACAACAACTAAAAGCGGGCTTCCCGTATTTCATTAATGCCGGAAAAATATTTATATAAAGACAAAGTATTGCAACGTAAAGATGTTGAAGATGCAGCAAAGCAAAGCGGCATGGATATAGATACTTATAGTCAAAAAGCAGGGTTAAAACGGGTTAATGATAACTACAATTACAATGGTAAAACCATATCAGCAGAAGATGTTTTTGATGCTGCAAAACAATCAGGAATAGGGTTTGATGATTATATACAAAAGGCTAAAATTTCACCTATTGAAGATGTAAAAAAAAAAGAATTTGGAAACATATCTGGCACTTCATCTTCCCCTACATTATCACAATCTCAATTAAACGTAGAGATACCTACAGTTAGTCTTGAAGATAATCAAAAAGATATTTTTACTTTATCAAAAGAGCATAATGATTTAGCCAATAAAACTATTGAGGTAGGTGATACTGAAACAGGTAGTACTATTGAGCCAGTTGAAGGAATGGCAAATGCTAAATTTGATAAGGAAGGAAATGCTTTACCAAGAGGCGGTAGAAATCAAGCCAAAGATTTAAAGGATTACATGGTTAATGAAAGGGGATCAGACCCCGTAGATGTTTATGAAGAAATTAAAGATGTACCGAAAGATAAGTTGGATCAACATAAAGATGAATTGGCTGATGATAGAGAAACAAACACTCCTTTATACCAAAGAAAATTAGCACGAATTAAGTGGGAAGATGGATTGGATAAGGAACTTATAAAAGGATTGGAACAAGGTGGCGTTTCTCCTGATGAATATAACAGAGTAAGAAATAATATGGATTTAATTTCCGATGAAACAGGGAAAGGAGATTATACCAATCAGCGTGGCGCAGTTAAATCATTAGCGCAAGATATTCAACTTTACGGTGGAGAAAATAAAGATAAATTACTGAAAGATTTTGCAGTAGAAGTAAGTAAGGTTTATGGTAATGCCTACAACAATAATTTTGATAAAGTTGCAAGCGATACTCCCGAAAGTAAATACCTGAATAATGATGAACAATTAGCACTGCAATACATTAAGGATATTGCACCGGATAAAGCAGGACAATACGATAGGTTAATGATTGACCCAAAAACATTAAAAGATAATCCTGATGCCTTAAAAGGGTATAATCATTTAAAACAAACTCTTGAAGAAACTGGAATTGGATTACAGCAAAATTCAGTAAATGAAGAACTAAATAGCCTTAGTAAACAAGCAGAAGAAAATGGTGGTTTAAGTCCTGACCAATTACAGATGGCAACGGACTTGCAAAAAAAGAATGAAGAACTTTCACAGAAGCGAAATGAACTAGATAAAAAATACCCTGATAGAATTACTGATAAGGTAGATGATGCAGTACAGGAAATATTAGGACAACGTGCAAATTTTGGTGGCAGATTCATGGGTAAGGTTACGCAAGGTGTTGGGCATACAGTTGAAGGTATGTGGAATTTAGTTAGTCAACCGTTCATGTCCGATGCAAGTAATAATCTTACAGAACTTGGAATAATGGGGGCTTCAATTAGAGAAGAAAAAGACACCCATTTAACGGATAAAAATAAATCTATTCAGGATAGTGAATTAATTATTCAGCCAGAAATAAAATCACAAATTGATGCAATAAAAAATGACAAGAATTTATCTTATGAACAAAAGGCAACAAAAATTACAAGCATATTAAAAAACAATCCTGATAAGTTTGGCAGAGTTTCAATACAAGGTGGCAAGTTTAATTTTTCGCCATCAGCAATACTTAATTCAGTTTCAGATGTTACAGCTTCATTAGTTCCGTTTATTGCTATGGAAGCAGCAACGGGTGGCATAGGTGGTGCAGGAACAGCAGCAAAGATGTTTAGGACAGCAAACGCAGCATTTACAACAGGATTTTATGACCACCAAGCGGAAGGAATAAAAGAAGGTAAAACCGGAAGTGATTTGTATAAATATGCTGTAGTATCAACATTGATAGATGCAATGGCTATTGGTGGCGCACAAACAGCATCAGAAATAAGGGCATTGGCAGGTAATAAAACATCAGCAGCTAAAATGTTGGCTTCGTTATCAGATAAAGAAATTGAAGCACAGTTAGCAAAAGGCGTAGCTAAACCAATAAAGGTGTTTGGTAAGAACATAGAGCCGTTTTTAACCGCAACAAAGGATAGATTGGCTACTACACCTAAAATGTTTGCAGAAGGCTTAAAAACAGGCGCAAAATTTGAATTAGCTACCACAGCAGCAAATGAATTAAAGCATCAAATATACAATACCGATATTGATAGAGAATTAAATTTAAAACATTCAATTTTAGGTGGCGCAACTTTTGGAATAATTGGTGCAGGTTTAGGACAGTTAGGCTATAAAGCACCAAATGAATTACAAAGAGATTTTATAGTTAAGTTTGGTGAAGACCCTGATTCATTTCATGCAATTAATGACAAAATGAAAAAGGATGGTGAAATTACACAAGTAGAATATGACCACCGGAAAACACTAATAGAAAAATCAGCAGAAGCATACAAGGCACTTCCCAAAGCCAATGCAAAAGGAAAGCCTTTAACCGAAAAAGAAAAAGGAGAATACCTATACAATACCGTTATAAAAAATGAAGGTAATAGTGCAAAATCAAATCTTCCACCAAAGCAAGCAGAAAAAGCAGAGATAACAGCAATGGCGGCTGACCATGCTAACGATTTAATTCTTGACCCAAAAACCGATAAGCAGTTAGAAAGTAGAAAAGGATTTTTAGAAAGAAAATTAGAATTAAATCAGTTAGGAGATGAAAATGCTATCCATCTTTCAGATAAGGAATTGATAAGTGTAAAAGGAGAACTACAAGCAGTAAATGATGCTATTGAACACAAAAAATCCTTTGAAAAAGTAGAAATGCAGCGTAGGGAAATAACCCCTAAACCCACTGAACTAAGTACAGAAGCCAAGCCTGATGTAGTAGGTAGTGAAGAATTGGCTAATAATGCAGATTTGATGCGTGATATTTTGGATGAAACTAAAATCAGTAAGGATGCAAATACTTTAAATTTTGAAGAACGAGATAATATTCATCAGGGCATTAACGATTATGAAACTGGTAAAATATCAGGAGAGGAATTGAAGAAAGTGTTTATTGATAATAATGTTCCCGAAGAATATCTAAGTAGAAAAATGGTTGAAAATGGGATGGCTAAAAATTTAGAATTACCACAATCAACTACCGAACCAATAACAATAAGCAATGAAAATACCCAAGCAAGTACTGAAAACACTGAACCAAACAGTGCAGAAAAAACGAGCGTTGCAGAACCAGTGGTTAGTGAAACTACACCAGAAGCAGGAATAGGGGAAGAAAAAGTTACAGGCATCAAAAAATCAATAACAGAAGCTATAAGGGCTGAAAGAGGATTACCAAAAGTAGAGTTGCCTAAAATGGGTACTGATATTTCAAATTTAGAAGCAGCTAAAGAAAGGGTTGATAGTGGCAAGTCGAATCCATTGGATATTATTAACAGGATACTTGAAGATAAAAACGGGTTTAAAAATCACGATGAGTCTTTTGATATTCAGTATTACGCACATCAATTAGAAAGACATAACGAGGACTTAAATAAGCAATTGTCCGAGGCTGAAACACCGGAAGAAAAGGCTGCTATAGTCGGACAAAAAATGCAGTTAAGTGATAAAGTTGATGCCCTTACAGAAGCTACAAGAATAGCAGGTAATACCGCAGGTAAAGTGCTTAGTTCTTTTGCCCCTGTAATTAGTTTGAATACCGGACAAATATTTAGAGAAAATAAAGCCATAATAAAAGAAGCGTACGGTGGCGAAGTACCAAAAGAAGTTCAGGCTAAATTGGATGCTCTTACAAAGGAAAGGGATGAAGCTATTGCCGCAAAAGTAAAACTGGAAGAAGAACTAAGGCAGAAAATGGCTCAAAAGGGCTTTGAAGAAATTAAGAAACGTGCAGCAAAAACAGCAAGAACAAAAGAAACAGCAGAACAACTTAAAAAAGAAGAACAGGATTTATTGCAGCAATTGAAGGATGCAGGTAAAGCAGACCCTACAGCACCCAAAAGAAGTGGGGTAGCATTAACAGACAAGCATGTTGTTATCATTGGTAAATTAGCTTTAAATTACTTTAAACAAGGCGTTAATGGGTTAGAGGCAATAATTAATAAAATACATGATGCCGTAAGGGATGAAATAAGTGGAATTACCAGAAAAGATATAAGGGATTTGTTGGCTAATTATGACCCGTTAACTATTGAAAAAGAGATTGAAAGGCTTAATAAAAAAGCTGACCTTTTAGAAAATAAATTAACACCACCATCAGTTGATAGTAAAGGTAAGCCAACAGAAAAAACAGATTTTGGCAAGCAATCAAAAATAGAAAGGACGTTCAGAAATAATACCGAATGGACAAAGGCAAATCAGCGTGTAGCAAATGCTGAACATAAGATGAAGATTGAAAAGCGTAAGGCATTTGAAAGCCAAAAGAATTTATATCAAAGAGGTTTAATGTGGTTAGGTAGATTAACAAGGTTATCTGTTTTATCCGGCAAAGCAGTATTGGCTAAATTAGCATCAGCAGCCGTTATAGGAGGTGCAATAAAACGTATTCCTGAACAGGCAATAGGGGCTATGTATAGTGGTGCATTTAAGGGTATTGCAGAAAAAGCACCAATAGAAGGATATGTTAACGCTAAAGCAGAAGCTAATTTTTATAAAGAGTTTTTTAATCCTAAAAAGTTTGCACAAAATTCTTGGCAAATATTAAAATCAGGAACAACCGATTTAGGTAAAAGGCTTGGCGGTGCAGAATACGAGCATGTACCAGTTTTATATTTACCAACCGATTTACACCAAATAATAAAAGACCCATTAAAGAGAGGGGCTTATGAAGCATCATTAAGAAATGGGCTTGTTTGGGCTGAAAAACAAGGATTGGATATAAATGACCCATTGGTAATTAATTCGCTTGAAAATGCAGCTTATAAAAGGGCGCAATACGAAATTTTCCAAGAGAGCAATAAACTTTCAAGATGGTTTGTATCTCAAAAGGCATCATTAGAAAAGAAAGGCAATGCAGGAGCAACCGTTAAGTTTCTTGTTGACTTCCTAATACCCGTAAGCACGGTTCCTGCAAATCTGGTTCGTAGGGCTGCAACTACTTCCCCTGTAGGATTAGTAAGAGGCGGCGCAAAGGTAGTAGAGGCATATAGAAAAGGTATTGAAAACCTATCCACCGAAGAAGCAGAAAGCATAATGAAGCAATTAAAACAGGGTACATTAGGTACAGCATTATGGCTTGCAGGTTGGTTTGGTTATCAAAGTTTCGGTGGTTTATATAGTCAGTTCAATCCAAATAAAAAAAGAGAAGAAGGAGATAAGGTAAGTGATGTAATGATAGTTAACGGCGAAGAAATACCTAAACCAGTTCAACACGCATTGCCATTAGAAGTTATTCAGGTAGCAGCAACAGCAAGGCGTATTTATGAGAACTATAGAAAAAATAAAAATGCAAGTACACCGGAAGCCTTGTTAAATGCAGGATTAGGTTCTATTGGTGCATTGGGTGAACAAATACCAGTTATTGAAACTCCAATTCACGCTGCTTTGGCTACCCAAGACCCACAAGAATTGGATAAGTTTAAAGAAGATATTGACAGGAGAATAGTACCGCAAATAATAAGGGAAGAAACAGATAAAACAAAAGGTTCTAATGACTTAAAGTATTTGGATGACCACCAACTAAAAATAGTGGATATACATAAAGAATCATTACAGCCTGTTAACTCAAAAGGTGAAAGGGTATTTGTTACCCCTGAATTATTTAAAAAAGTAACCGATGTAAGAGAAGAAAAAATAAAAAAAGAAATTGCAGATGCAAGAAAAAATGGCTTTGTTATTTGGGAAACCGGAGAAAAAATACCTGCCGATAAGATAACAAAACCACAATTAAGATCATGGTTAATGGGAGTATCAACAAAGGCTAAAAATGAAGCAATTAATGAAGTATTTGGAGAACAACCAGAAAAGGAGGATAAACCAAAGGTCGAAACATATCAATAAATAAAAACAATAGTGAATTTATACTACAATACGGATTATATTTTTTAATTTACATACTAATTTATACAATCATGGCAGCATTTACACCGAATTTTTCAGCTACACAAACTTTGGGAAATCCGTCTATCATAAATTTTCAGGACACAAGTACTGGAACGCCTGATGTATTGGTAGTAGTAAGGAGAATATATATTACTAATGCAGAAGGTAATTATATTACTGCCAATGGAGTGTTTACAACTGCTACTTATACTACGTGGTTGCTTGCAGATGCAACAACTTCAGTTGATTGTTTAACACAAGATACCGCTTGTTATGTGCGTGTTACTTGGAATGAAGTTGGTGGTACTGCTTTGTACGATAAAATTGTTCTGTATGGGTTTTATTCTTACACACAGGACTTTCTTTTGCAGCTTACAAAAAATCAAATACCTAACCCACAGATATTAGCAGATACAAATTACTGGTCAAACAAGAGCAAGTTACATACTCTTTTAAAAGATGCGATAAATGCTGTAGAAATCGGCGCAGATATTTATTCGGCTCAAAATAGCTTGAACTTAGGAAATTATCTTATCCAAAACAGTGCAGACTTTTTTTAAACTATGAGTACACCATATAACATACCGACAATAATAGGGATTGCAGATGTGTGCCAGTATCTTGCACAGAACGCTATTTCAAAATCTGCTTTATTCAAAAAGCCACCATTTACACCATTATTGCCTGAAATAATATACGTAGAAAACGATTCACTTAAATATATTTATGCAAATAATCTTAGCGGAAACAATGCTGAATTAGATGCAGTGGCAAATTATGTATTCAGTCTTTGTGTCTATACACTACAAGCATACAATATTTATTCAAGTGGAAACGGTGGAACAATAGCACCAATAACCCCCGGTACAATTATGCCTTTGCCTTACGACTTTATTGTTAGTGGAAGTAGCTTTATTGCTAATGGTGTTTCATCAATAACCATAACATTATTTATTGGGTACAATATTGAGTTTGTCAGAAATGCAGTACCGCAATACACAACAGATGACGGTTCAGGATTGTATTATTCATGGGATAGGGCAACAGGATTATTTACAATTTCAGTAGCAGCTTCGGGTGACGGTAATCCGGGTTCTGAACACTTTAGAATATCAGCAGTTTAAAATAATTATATGAAAAGTTTAATATGTTCTTTAGGGTTAATTTTAAGCACAGTATTATTGCAAGCTCAAACATATACTATACCTCAAAACTTGAATAACGTTACTATGGGGATAGTAAATACCAATGCAATAAAAGGTAAACTTATATTAGGTATATTCACTGATACTGTAGCCGCAAACTTGGACTGCTGTTTAAAAAATTATGATGGGGCTTTAATAAAAACTACTTCCCCAATAAACGGTATTTGGTACAGAAATTTAGCATTATACCAATGGATTCAGGTAGGTTCAGGTGGTGGAGGTTCAGGATGGAACTTAACAGGTAACGCAGGTACTACAGCCGGAACCAATTTTTTGGGAACAACCGATAATGTGTCTTTAGTGTTTAAGGCAAATAATATAGAAGCTGGTAAGATAGACCTACCTCTAAGTAATACAAGTTTTGGGTATCAATCAATGGGTAACACTTCTACTGGTAATCAAAATACAGCATTCGGGTATCAGTCTTTAAATAGTGTAATTACAGGCGCATCAAATACAGCAGTTGGTTATACAGCTATGGCTACTAATAATGGAAGCAGTAATACCGCTTTAGGTATGCTTACCATGAATAATAATCAGACAGGTAGTAATAATATTGCATTAGGGTATAGAGCAGGGTATTTTACATCAAATCAATCTAATAGACTTTTTATTGGCTCAATGGGGTTGACATCAAATGTTGGGCAAGATACTACAATGCACATAATATATGGCGCACAAGATGCCACAGCAGGTAGCCAAAGGCTTTACCTTAACTCACAAGTATATTTACCTTATCTTAATTCAGGAGTAGGAACTAAAGCAGTAAGGATAAACCCCGGAACAGGATTATTGACTTATGCTGATACAACTACTGGTGGTGGTGGAGGCTCAATCGGTGGCTCAATATCAACTAATCAAGTGGCTTATGGTAGTGGAAGTAATACTATAACAGGGCTTGCAGTAAACGCTACAGGAACTCAAAAATTCTTAGCACAAACTTCAAGTGGTGCGCCTGTTTGGGCAGTACCATCAGGTAGTTTAGCTACGTTCTTTAATGTAATTCCTTATGGAGCTGTGGGTGATAGCACCACAAACGAAACAACTGCTTTTCAGGATGCCATTGATGCAGCCCACGTTAACGGTGGTACTGTTTATGCACCGGCAGGGCAATACTCTTTTAACACACTAACGTTTTATAGTAATGTTAAGATAATGGGAGACGGTAACGGCACAAGATTTTATTCAAGAGCAGCAGAACCAATGTTTCAATCCGTAAATACAAGTTTTAATACTTATACAGAAATTAATTATTGTACTTTATCAGATATATATTTAGACGGGCGTGGTATAGGTACTATCGGTGTTAACTTACAAAATGCAGCCCTGTTAAATTTTCAAAATATGCAGGTGTACAGGTTTGATACCGCATGTAAAATACGTGGGATTATAATTGCAAACTTCGACAACTTTGATGCCGAACAAGGGCTTGTTGGTATAGATGTTGACAAAGGGCCACCATCGTTTAACCTACCTACAAATATCATAAACATAACAAGGAGCAGGTTTACTTATTTAACTCAATGGGCAGTTCATTTTACAAATGGATCAGGACTTAGCATTAGTGGATTAACAGATTTTGAGGCTAACGGTACATCTTCAGATTCCACTACAGGTTGTGTTAAAATGGCTTACCCTTATATAACAAATGATGAAGGACTTGGTCTTAGTTTAAAAGGTAATTGGTTTGAAAACAATAGCGGCGTAACTGTAGATATTGAAGATGGAGGTGTTTACAAAGCTAAACATATTATAGAGGATAATACATTTATTGTTGTAGGTGCTGGTAATAATCATACAATAAAAACACATATTGTGGGTGGATTTGCCGGAACTGTAGAAGTCTATTTAGCACGAAATCATTTTGAAAATACTGATAGCTATACAATTGATGGGATTGGTTCCGGTTCTGGTAATCTTGTTAAGGTTTATTATTACGATATAATAGACCCGTCTATCACAACAAGTTTTACATCAAGTTCTCAACTACTATCCACGACAGTACCGGGCGGCTCAACAACAGAACTGCAATATAATAATGCAGGGGTACTTTCAGGTATCACAGGAGCAACAACATCAAATGGAATTAATGTAACGCTAACAAGCCCAACAATAGCAACAGCATTAACGGGAAGTTATTTAACTGCATCAGAACTTTTAGGAACAGACGCAAGTAAAAATATAGTTTCTTTACCTGTTGCTTCTTATCCATCATTAACAGAGTTAACCTATGTAAAAGGTGTAACAAGCGCATTACAACCACAGATAGATGCAAGGGCTACTTCACTTAATCCTACGTTCACAGGAACAGTTACAGGCCCGATAAGTAATTGGAGTGGACTATTAAGCGCAAACGCAAAGGCTGTGGTTACAGGCGCAACATTAGGAGGGGCGTCATTTACCGATAACTTTTTAAATGTAACAGGTACATTTCCTGCCACAAGTGGAGCAGGTGTAGTAGCAGGTGTTTACGAATCATTTACAACAGCAGGAAGTTCAGGAGCGCAGCTTATTGGAAGCTATATAAATTTAGCAGCAGGTCATACAGGTACAGGCCCGTCAAATTGCATGGTTGGAGATAACGCAGTAGCAGGTACAGGAACAGCCTTAAATCTTAACGCAACATCAACTTCACCAGCAGGGAATAACGGATTTGTAGGTTATGCAAGAGCAACTACAACAGGCAGTAATATTGGAGGTTTTGCTGAAGCAAGTGCAGGAAATATAAATATTGGTTATTTAGGTAAGGCAACAACAAATAAAAATTCAGCAACAAATATTGGAATAGCTGCATTTGCACTTAATACAGGTTCTTCACCTATACAAGTAGGTGCGTATTTTGGATTACAAAACGCAACCCCAACTTTTGCAAGTGCCGCATTAATGGCAGATAACGGTTCTCAAACATCAGATATTTTTGTAGCAAGGGATAACGGTACAGCAACATTTACTATTGCAGATGGTGGTGGTGTTACGACTACCAGTTTAGCAGGTTCAGGTTCACGTGCTGTATTGGCAGATGCCAATGGATTACTAAGTGCGCCAGTTTCAGATATAAGAGCTAAATGGAGAGTCAATGATTTGGATTATGGTATAAATACCATTATGAAATTGCACCCTGTTTCATTTTATTATAAAAAAGGTTGGCAAAATTATGGTAAGCAAAGACAAGTTGGATTTATAGCACAGGAAATAGAAAATGTTATGCCTAATAGTGTTTTTACCACACCAAAAACAGGATTAAAAGGTTATAATGAGATTGACATTGTACCGATACTTACAAAAGCTATGCAGGAACAGCAGTTAGAAATTCAGGAATTGAAAAAACAGGTTAATGAATTAAGATTGTTGATAAATAAATAGCACCAATGGAATAAATAACAATGGGTAATGATAAGAGATATACAGACAATTGAAAAGTAAATGGAATATAGAAGCATTAAAGGAGTACTTTGAAAGTAAGTTTTTAGAGAAAGAAAAGGCTTTAGATGCAGGGCTTATAAGCCTTAATGAGCGATTAGGATTACTTAATGAATTAAGATCAGGGGTAGCTACAAAAGAGGAAATAAAGGCTTTAGAAAAAGAACTACATGCCCTTACAACAAGATTAGATTTATTATCAGGACAGGATAAGGGGGTATCAAAATTTATTGGTTGGATTTTGGCGGCTATAATGATAATTGGGTTTATTATTCAAAACGTAAAACTTAAATAAAATGCCACAAACAGAATGTTTAGCCATACAAGATACCTTAACAGGTTTATGGCTTATTGCAGTTAATTCAGATGGTACTTATTCATGGGGGAATCCTGATAATGCTATCTGCTTTCCTACTGAAGAATTAAGACAAGATGTATTGAATAGTTTAGGAGATACAGAAAGATTTGCAAAAGGCAGACCGGGAGACAGGCAACCAAAATAATGACAAAGGCACAGGAAACCATACTTGGATGGGTAGTATTTGTGGGATTAATTTCTCACTTCGGGTTAGGCTACTTTTTTTGGGACGTAATAAAGGTGGTTAATATTTATTATGTCTCAATATATTTCATGGTTGATGTTATGGGATTTGTGATATATTTGACCTCACGGGAATCAAAAATGTTAAAGGGTATGGGGGCTTTAGGCATGGTTTTGGGGACTTTTTATCTGTACCGGGAATTTAATAACCCGATGTATTGGACAGAAAGAAATTTTATTACATTAGGGCTTGTACTATCCAATACTTTCTTCATTTGGTACTTTACTGACAAGATAAAAAACAAAGCACAATGAAACAAGATATTTTTTTCTACATGCAATTACTTTTATTTGCGCTGAATATTATCGTGTTTATTTACATAATGTTGGAGCATAAAGTAAAATATAAGTTTGCAAGGGTAGCATTGCTTATAGCTGTGTCATTCGGATTTTTTATAAATGTAGGCAAGGTAACATGGTTTGCTGTATTATTTTGCTTTACCCCTTATTTATCATTGCTAAATATTAAGCATGAAAGACTTGATAGAATTGTTAAAACAGGCAGGGATATTATTAGGGGCGGCGGTAAGCATTTACCGGGCATGGAAAGACGTGGCGAAACCTATATTGCAAAAAAGACGTAGAAAAAAAGTAAGAAAACCCAAACCAAAAAATGATGAAATGGAATAATTTTGGACTTAAATGGAGGGATGCCATTAACTCAATAATAATAATGTTGATTGGTAACTTGTTAATGATAGTTATGAACGCCACAGATGGCGAATTTCCGACTTTAAATGCCTTGTGGGTAGGATTTGTTAACTCAGTAAAATATGCTGTAATTCCGTATCTTCTCAAAAATTTTTTCACAGACGATATTCGTTATGCTCAAAAAACATTATCAAATGCAAAGGTTGAAGGAATACAGGCAGCAGAACCAATACCGCCACCAATAGCCACAGCCGATAATTCACCAACATCATTTTCAAATCCAGCAGCCCCGAATGATGCAGAGGAACAAAATAAAAAATGAAACATTGGAAACTAATATTATCTTTCTTAATAGCAATAGGTCTTATTATTTATTTCATTAAAACAGCATAACATGGCAACGAAAAAAGCACAGGCAGCAGCCGCAAAAGCAGTTGTTGAACAAAAACAAACATTACTTGAAAAACTTGCAAGTAGTCTTGTAGTATCATTATTGGAGCATGAATTTCTTTCAGCACAAGTAGGTAAAAAAATATTTGGTGGAAAAGGAACTGTTATAGATGCAGGGGAAAAGGCTGTTGGGATAAAAGTTAAGTTTTCGGACGGGTTGGATTATACATTTACAATCACAAGAAATTAAACCTTAATACTATGTCATTACTTACTTTAATACACTTGTATTGGTTGTAGTTGGGGTTATCCTATGGGCAATAAATAGTTTTATCCCGATGGATTCAAAGGTAAAAACCATTTTAAATGTTGTGGTTGTTATCATCTTAATAATTTGGATAATCAGGGCCGTGTTTCCAAGTTTAGGAAACGTGAAGATTTAAAACCATGTTTCAGAACAATCAGATATTAGGTGTATGTATAGCCATTGGCTTTATTTGTGCTTGTCTTGCAGTAGTGTTTTATCTTACCCGTAAACTTATTGCCGAGGATAAAATATTGTTCTTACTTCTATTTGTAGTTACATTAATGGCAAGTGTTTGGGCAATAGATAATGTAATTGCTTTTAACATGAAGTTATTGGATGATGAAGAAAATAAAATTGTCCTTCAAATGCTTTTACAAGTAGTATCATTAACATTAGGTTATTGGATGAGAGGGGATAAGACTAAGAAGTCGACAGAATAAAAAATGCGGAGACTATTAAGCTCCGCCTTAACCAAACCTAAAACCAAACCATGAAAACTACTCTTTTTTTGTGTTACTTAACCTGTTTGCTTCCATTATCGGCATATTACTTTCAGTAGGCACATAAATTACGTTGTTTGACTTATCAATATTATCTATCCAAAACCAATGTAAGTAAGCATCAGTTAAAGACTGCCCGATAATCTGATTTGAACGTGCAATACCATGCGCCCTTATCGTATCAGCTTGTGCCAATAGTGTTGCGCTTTCCATCTTTGCCTTTGCTTCTGCTACTGCAACCTCACGGCTACTTTGAGCATGAGCCAATAATGCTTCACCTTCTTTTTGTTGAGAATAAACATTGTACTTAGGGCATCCCCACATACCCAATACTACCAATCCCATTAAAAATAAGATAATTAAAGTTGATACCGAAATTGTTCCTGCTGTGTTCATAATTGTATATTTTAATAGTGAATTAATAATTAGTTTCTTTTTGCCTATTTAATGTAGGGCTTGCTTGCCTTTCCAATTCCTGTTTTTCATGTAACTTATTCATTTCTCCTGTAGCGTACATAATGCCTGCTAAGAAGCCTAATTCGTAAGTCCGTTCATTTTCCGGTGTCATGTGTAGGTAAGGATATTTAAAGGTCAGGAAGTTCCTGTTATGGCTTTTAATTGCCATTAGGTGTAAGTCAAGTTCATTATCTTCGGTAATTTGTTGTTCTTTGTTCATGTTTATAGATTTTTATAGTTTAAAAATGCCATTTCAAGATTATTGCCTTTCTCACATTGTTTATACCCAAACTCTATTGCTAAAAGGATGGTGCTTTCTTGGTTGCGTTTTAGTCGGGCGTTTTCAGCCTGTAATTCCTTTACTTGTTCAGCAAGTATATCGTATGCTCCGGCTTTTGAAATATTTACTATTTGGTTAAGTAAATTATCTCCGCTTAATAAATCGTTTTCGTTTGCCATAATTGATAAATTGTTATTGTTTGAAAATATTGTGTCTAATAGTTTGCTCATTTGTAATGGCTTTTAGTGGTATCGGGATTAGGGGCTTTAGCAGCCATATTCACAACGCCCTTAGTGGGCAACCATAGGCTGTTATACCGGCTTGCAAGGCTTGTATTGCCATTATCTAAGATATAGTGGAGTTCTCCATCATCCCCGATCATTTCTTCCATAATTTTAGGCATTTGGTAAGTCCTTACTGTTGGATGGAATGTAACAGTATTACCGTTTGTTGTCTTGTTCATAATGTTTAAGTTTTAGTTTGGTTATAATTGGTTGTTCTGTATTGCTTCTTTTGCTTTTTCTGTGTCCAACATTCCCCAATATCCATGATGAATGCCTTTAGGGTCTTGGAGTATTGCCCTTGCTCTGTTTGCCCTTTCCATTAAATCGACAAGAACTTCAATAAGATGTTTGTTCTTATCCTGCAATGCTTCATTTTTTTCTTTTGCAGCCTTTACCATTTCTTTTAAAATCTTAGCTTCTTGTTGCCTGTTTTCTCTTATCCATTTAGCACAATATTCAGGATCATTTGCAAATTCACTTCCCCCCGGCGTTAGGTCATAAAGAAGCATATAAAGTTTATAACTCATTGCCTCCATTTCATTCATTTCCTCCAATACCAACTTTTGCAGTTCAGGTATAAGGGAGAAGGATGCTTCTTTTTTTGTTTCGGGGTGTTCGGATAAATATATTTGCTCAATTTCCCCGTTAGTTAAATCATCTGTTTGCCTATTCTGGTAATAATATGGTGTTCCTTTACCACAATATTTTGCCATTAACGTAATTTTATTATTGCCGCTATATCCATCAAATCTTGGTAATTCATTCCACCATTTAATATAGTCGGGTGTTTGGGTGTTATCTGTAGTCTGTTTCATTGTTGATTTTTTTGTAGTTGATTAAATGATTTTAAAAGATTTCTGCCATTTTCAATAATTACATCTATGGCATTTTTTGCTGCATTGGTTATTAATAACTTTGCCTCTTTTTCTTTTCCCTCAAAATACCATGTATGGAATTGTACAGTGCTGGATAAATCTGGGCGTAAATTTGAGTCAAGTTTTAATATGTCACTTTGTTTTAATCTTGTAGTCTTACCTCCAAAACTACTTTCCTTATTTACCACATATCCTAACTTTGTTTTAACCGCTTCAAATTCACCTATTTTATATTTAAAAGTAGGGCCACCAATATAAATACTAATAACAAATATTTTCATAAATCAATGTTTTAAATAGTTATCAATAATTTCCAATACTCCCCATACAATAACCCCTGCTACAACTATACAGATGCACCAATCAATTATGTACATTCTTTTATGCCATTTTGGTACTTTATAATGGGGCTGTACTGGTGGGTTCCCGTATTCGTTTTTAAATTCTGTTTCGGGGTAGTTGCCGCAATCGCTTTCCCTACCGTTGTAATATTCATGTTGTTTCATCTTTTTTAGTTTTAGATTTTTAAAAAATTAGTTCCCTGTTCTTTGTATTTATGTAATGAGGTTTTTGTTCCTTAGCTTTTGTACTACTATTTAGCTTCATTGGCGACGCTCCGTTCTTATTCAGTTCCTTGATTTAGCTTTACTAAACTGGTAGATTTAAGCGGTTTATTTTTTGCATCTTTTTTAATGTATTCATTTAAAAGAATTATCCTATCTCCTTTAAAGAATATTTGCGGATTAATATAGTAACAGCCTGTCATATCCGCTTTTGCTAAAAGTTTCTTTTCGATTAACTGCGTTATACTTCTATACACAGTTGAATAACCCATCTTTTTTTGCTCCACAACATCAACAATAACTATACAGATACGGTCATTATTATAACGGATATTATCGCTTATATAATCCATTAGATCAAGGGAAGATTTAGACAGCCCATAAAACATTGCAAATTGATTTCTGAATACTTTAGCAAATTCGGATTTATCAACTTCTTTACGGGTACTCAATACAAGCATAGTTTGCGTATTTACTTCGCCTGTATCTTGGTCAACCACATCTTGAAATTTAAAACCGGCTGCTTTGCGTGTTTTTTTTACAACAATATCATCTACAATTCCACTTAAAAAAGGGTTGCTACTGTGGAAAGGATAGTTAGTTAAACCCATTTCGTTTTTCTTTGCCATTTTGAAACTTTATTTTTAGGATTGAATAGTTATACCAAATATAGCATAATAATCAATACAAAGTATCAAAATGATGTTAGCAAATAGAATTAATTACTTTTAGAGTAAACAATAAGAATAAGATACAAACGGCTGAAAGGCTTGTTAATGCTGATTTTTCAGTTTCACTTTTTTCGTTTTTTGTATCATTTTAGGGTAATAGTTCAGGGTTTTCGTAAATATTGCCGATAACGGTGGCCCAAAGTTTAGTATCGCATGGAGTAAATTTACCATTTTCATCAGGTTCTTGTAAATCCCATCCAAGCGGTTCGTTTTTCCATTCAAAGCACCCGTTATTAAAAGTTACAGGATAACCGTTTGTTGGTGGTAAATCTTTGCCATTCAAAGAAGGTATTCCGGCAACAATATCTCCCTCATAAATATCCGTTCCATTTTTATCTTTTAATCCTGTAAACTGTAAATCATTAACAATAATAATTGCCAATATTTCATCTAACCACGTTGGCATTGAAAAAGTAGTGTAGTATTCCCAAACCTTTCCGAGTTCTTCACATTCAACTAATGCCCTAAATTTTATTGCTCTTTTCATTTTGGTATTTGGCTTTGGGTTAACTTTTATTTCTCTTTTCATTTTTATATTTTTTTTATTAACTCCAACACTGTGTTAAAGATGCTTTAATAGTTTGTGGTTTAGTTGCTCCGTTCCAATATTCTTTATTATCCTTTGCCATTAAATAAAATTCATTGGCTTTATCCATATCTTTAAAATAATGCTTTTGCAAACCTGCTGTTTTAGATACGGCATTAACCACTAATGTAAAGCCATCTTTTTGCGCCTGAATTAAAGCATTATACCATGCTATTTCTACGCTGGCAGCATCTTTGAAAGTCCTTAATAGTTTCATAAAAAAAGTTTAAAGATTATAATAATAATTTTTTAAAATTAGAGAGGTATATACGCCCACAACGCTGGCAACCTCCCCTTTAACTGTTTTAAATTAAGGGGCTATGAATGTAGATACAAACTATGCCCGCTTATTGCTGTTTACCACAACAGAGTTATTTTGTAATTGGCGTATCGGAACGGGTATATAAATAGATGCCTGTTTTGGGGTTGCGTTCTCTTTCTGAATATTTGCGAACTTCTACCCATTTTATTTTATCCGGTTGATCTATTTCTTTGCCATTCTCTTTTATGGATAAGTTGCTTAAATGCTCATAATCCTCATATAAAAGGCTCATAGCTTCGTTAATATCCTTTGCTTGGTAAGTATCGGCTATAGGGTAAAAGATACCTATTGCGCCGGTTTGCCGTCCTGTAAATTTGAAATTATATTTTTTCATGTTGATTTAATTTAGAAGGTTATTTAATTTGAAATTTCAGTTTATTGGCTGCTTTTACTCCGTCCTTTATTGCCTGTTTTGGACGTTCATAATCATGATATAAAGCAGCTTCGCCGGTTGGCTTAACATCTGCTGCCAAATTATTAACAAAGTCCTTATTTGCGCCTCCCCTTTCACTGAAAACAATATTTTTATAGGTATATACATAATGCTCATTAGTATATTTATAAATCCTGTATTCTCCATTAGTATAAACAAGGGTATCAACTTGCATAAATGGGGGCTTCTTTAAAGAAACGCTAAAGGGGTTTAAAACTGTAATTTTTTGATTAGTTGTCATGATTGTTGTGGTATTAGTTGTTATAAAATGGGGTTAGGTTAATTTTGTTTCGATTAGGATTATTATAAAAGGCCATTTAAAAGACACAAAGCAATCGAATCCTATTTTTGAAAGTTCTTTAACCTTGTTTTCTGCTTGTGTTCTATTGGCATAAGTTTTTAATTTACCTCGGTGCATATACATTTTACCGTTTCCGGTTGTTCCACTTGTAAAAGAATGTTCAATTACTTTTGGTTTATCAATTTTTTTATATGTAGTCATTGGCTTGGGCATGATCTTAGTTTTTAAGTGTGTGTAATATGGTTTAAAGTTTGATTAAGTTTGGCAGCATGTGTTTAACTGTCCACATTGCATTTGCAGTTATTTTGCGCTGCCATGCGTTTGCAGTTGGTGACCAATTAAAGGAATTTAACCCCTTTGCCTTCCATGCGTTTAATTCATCCTTATTTGGACGGGTGGCAAACATGATCTGAATGCGGTCAGCCTCATAATTTACTACCATAGTACCGCCCTCAAAAGTGTAATTAATAAATGGGCTTTCTTCCCTGCGGCTTTCTTTTACTTCTAATTCTTTTATACGTGCCTCAACCCTTTTCATATTGGCATTATTGTTAACGGTATTAAATCCGAATTTTTTAACCCAATCCATCATGTGAGATTGCACATTAAAAGTATCTGCTAAATATTGGGTAATATCTTCGCCGGTTTTCTTTGCCTTTGCTATTACCTTGTTACCCTCTTTAGTTTTAATCTGATTAGCTTGCATTATAGCTAATTCTGCCCGGTATCTGTCCAATTCGCTTACAAAGGTCTTAACCGGCTGCGCTTTCCTTACAATGGCTTTCTTTGCCCTTATACGCCATTCCCGAAAAATATCATAATGCCTTTCTTCGCTGCGGTTTGCTTTGGTATGCCTACGGGTATTAAAATTAGCTGGGCCGGTTATCATTGCAGAAAATGTATTGCTTTTAGCTCCCAAATAAGAACTAAATAATCTTTCATATCTGTTTTTATAATCGGCAATAGTTTCGGCACTTATATTTTCATCTTTTTGCAGTTCTTCAATATCAGCGGTTAATTCTTCGCTGTAGTCTTTAATCATTTGCTCCCCTCTTTTTTCAGGGCTAAAACTTGTCCAATTATGCGCTCTAATTGCCTTGTCTTGCAAATGAGATAAAACGGGTGTTTCTGTTACGTTGTTCATTGTCGTGGTATTTAATAGTTAAAAAAAATATTTCTCTTTGTATTGCTTCCCCTTGTTTGTAGGGGGTTAGGTTGTAGCAAGTTCTTTGATTAATCCAGTTTCAATAGCCTTATCTATCATATCGCTTTCTGAATAATCCAAACCGGAGGTAAGTACATTACAATAGTCTTCAACATATTCGTAAAAATCGGATGGTATTTCGGCTGAAATTTCGTATTTATCAGTATCTAAGCCTTCAATAAAGAATTTAATACCGGCTTCCCTTTCCTCGTTTTCCATTTCGCAGTAAAAACTTTCAATATCATTAAAGCCTAATAAATAGTTTTCGGTTACTTCCAAAAATTCCCTTGCTACTTCACCAAACAAAAAACCATTTTCGCCGTAATAATATGTACTTTCTTTTATGAAGTTATCGGGGTTATTTTCAGCAAAATATTTACAGCAAACTTTGTCGAAAAAATCGCCTCCATAATCAGTAAAGGCAAAGTTTACAATTATATCATTTTCTTTGATCTTGCTTTGTAATTCGCTTAATAAGTTATCGCTTGCAAAATACTGTGTTCTTTCATTTAAGTTGGTTACTTGTTTCATAATAATTAATATTAAAAGGTTGTATAATAGTGGTTAATCTTCATTTAGCATTGATTCAAGTTCTTCATATTCAGCATTAGGGAAATTTAAGTGTAATATATCCAGTGAATAACCTACGCTTTCACTATTACCTACATAGTTTGAAACTGCTTTGCCATAATTAGCCGGTGTAATACCTTTATATGGGCAAAGATGCCATTTACATTGGTGGCCTGTTGGCTGAATATCTACCTTTTTACAGGCTGAAAATAAAACGGATAAGATAATTAAGTACTTCATAACGTTATAAGGGTTTAATATACTTTATTGGTTAATTTAGTCAGTTTTTTATAGTCAGGATGCTTTTTATTATTACATCCTTCATACATTCCTAATCTTGCAAATATGGAAATCATTTGTTCATCTCCCAATTTTATAGCATGTGCCGCACCCTCTTTTATAATACTATCGGTAATTATTAAAGGTTGTCTTAAAATAGCTGTACCGGGGTTATTTAATATTTCAGCAAATAAACCTGTAGTATCTACTTTCCAGTGTAATAATTTTGCATTAGGCATATTGTATAATTTTAAATAATTTATCAAAGTTTTTATCGTTGTAAAAAATACCATCTACATTATAACGCATATTCCCTCTATAGTAAGCATAGACAGCCGTCTTTATTTCACCTGTCTTTTTTACTTCTATTTTTACGCAATTATTAAGCATTATATTTTATTTAAAGTGTTGATAATAAAGGATGAAAAGAAAGGAGGGTATAAGGTAGAGACCTTTGCCCGTATCTTTTAGCTATTTTATAGATATTCGCTTAATATTTTTAGTTGCTGGTTTGGGGCCATATCTAAGATACCAAAGGAAAAATTTTCCTCATTGGTGCAATCTTGTTCATTTAAAAATACATCCCCTTCAACCTGTTTTAATTCGGTATTAATAACCTGCAATGATATATAAGATAAGCCTGTATTTTCTGCAATAACATAGATAAAAATACCATCTTGCAATAGTGTTATATGATCGCATGTACCTGCTGAAATGATATATTTGCTCCTGTTATGTTTTTTCCCGAAATTTAGAGTAATAGGGGCATTATACATGTGCTGATAATTAACAGCGTGGTTATAATTCTCATCATTGTAATAGAGAATATCTTTTTTTAGTTGTAACATTTGCTAAAAGTTTTAAATGGTTAATTGAATACAGTAAAGAGATAAAGAACTAATTTGTTGATGATGTAAAACTATGTAAAGTAATTTTATTACGCAAATATATTTTTTAAGTGAGTGAAATATTTGCTAAAGAGTTTAGAATTTATCCGCTGTAATGCCTGTTAATATTACGCAGTGAGTAAAACTACTCGATTTTTAAAAGCTACTCAATACGGGTTATTTTAACCATGTTTTTATTGATATTGCGGGTTGCAAAACGTTTACTGGATGCTTTGCGCTTTTGCATCTCAACTAAGTGCTTTCTAAATGTAGCTTTATTCAATACCTCAATAGTGGTAAAGTCATGTAATGATAAGCCATTAAACACGTCCTTTGCTTGTTGGTATGTGCCTGTTAAATCAGTTGCCATAGGTTGCAAATATAGTGTATTATTATTACGCTACCAAAATTATTTCCCCCTCCCTATCAAGGTTATTTACCCCACTACTTCGTTCCTTCCTTCGTCAACTCCCTTCGCTAAAGCTACGTAGTACAATATCAGTGTATAACCAGTCATTCCCCCCAATAGC
>JAZKBU010000012.1 GCA_040388375.1 Bacteroidota bacterium
AAAAATTGCCGCTCTTGTCGTAACTCAACACCAACTGAAAACGCTACTTGGACTTGCTCAATCTATGGCGTAATACCATCTGACTTTATTAAAACTGGCTGTCCTGATAATTGGTTGCCAATATGACTGACATAATGTTAAATGTGAAATTGCCTATTTTTAAAAAGAAAGGTCACTCTTATGTGGCTAGTGAATATAAATTAAAAGTTAAAAGACTAGTAGAAGAAGCCACAGCTAAAGGTGAAAACTTTTATTTTACTGGAGAGCCTTGTAAGCATGGGCATGAGAACCCTAAACGTTATGTTAAAAATGGACATTGCTTAGAATGTGCTAAAATTAACAAACAAAAAAATAAAGGTAAATATAAAAATAAAGTTAAAGAATATTACAAAAATAATAAATTAAGACTAAGAGTGCAGACTTATGGGCTGACTGTAGATCAATTTGACAAATTATATGATGATCAAAAAGGTCAATGTGTTATTTGTTTAACTGACCTGTTAGAAGGCTCCAAAACTCATATTGATCATTGCAAAGAAACTAAAAAAGTGAGAGGAATTTTATGTAGAAATTGCAATGTAGCTATAGGTCACTTACGACATAATCCAGAGCTTTTACGTAAAGCAGCTTTGTATTGTGAGGATTGATGATAAATTTAAGATACTATCAAACTGAAGCATTAGACGCAATATATGATTATTTTGCTAAGGGAGGTAAAGGAAACCCGTTAATAGGATTACCAACAGGCACAGGCAAATCAATCATCCCTGCTGTATTTATAGAAAAAGTTTTAAAAAGATGGCCTGATCAAAGATTTTTAATGATAACTCACATTAAAGAATTGATAGATCAAAATGCAAAAGAACTTTTAAATGTGTGGCCCGATGCGCCAGTAGGTATCTATAGTGCTGGTTTAAAATTAAAACAATCTGCTCAGCCCATAGTCTTTGGCGGGATACAGAGCATGATTAAAAATCCTCAGTTGTTTGGACATAGAGACGTTGTATTTATAGATGAAGCTCACTTAATATCTGATGAGGAAAGCAGTCAGTACCAAACGTTTTTAGGATTTATGAAGCTGATCAACCCTAACCTAAAAGTCATAGGTATGTCAGCAACTCTGTTTAGAATGAGTATGGGCTTAATTACAGCCAACGGCATTTTTACTGATATCGTATATGATAAGACAACGCTAGAAGGCTTCAACGAGCTTCTAGCTGCTGGCTTCATGGCTCCTCT
>JAZKBU010000013.1 GCA_040388375.1 Bacteroidota bacterium
TAGTCGTCCCTCAAAAAGTCAGTTTTGTTTTACGAGTAAATAAAAAACAAAATACATTGTAAATAATTTCAAAAATATTCGAGCACAAAATGGACATCTTCTTTTTGAAGATGTTCATGACTCGTTTAAAATTAAAGGCAGCAGCTGAAAGCATTACATTTATTGCATCACCATTTATTCCTTTTAAGTAATTTCTAGCCATTCTGTAATCCGATTTTAAATGACCAATCACTGGTTCGATTGCTGCCCTTCTACTATGTCTGTTTCTTTTTGTTAACGTTATGTTTTTATCAGGTTTTGGTGTATATAAATTTGTTTCATTTATTTTCTTTGGTCCTCTATAACCTCTGTCCAAAAACACATTTTTTGCTAGTTTTCCTGTGAGTCTTTCATATTGTTCTAAAGCGGTAGGTAATGTTTTTGAATCGTGCAAAGTGTCTGTAAAATTAAGTGCTCCAACTATGACTCCTGTTCGTTGAGTTACCAAAAAAGATGCTTTACTTCCGAACTCAAATTTCTTATGTTCTTTTCCTTTAGTGAAGCATTTTGTTTGTGGTTCATGTAAGCTATAAATTTTATTATTATCAGATCTTTTTTGAGCTAAAACTCGTTTAAAAAGATGCAAATCAATTTCGTGGTTTTGTAACTGTAGTGGGTCTAGTTTTCTTTCCAAATCTCTTACCAATCTACCTGCTATTGTTTTAATTTTTTTGCTCGCTTTTCGTGCTTTTAAATCCCCACCTTTAATTCTTTTAAACCTTTGTATCACGCTTAATTCCTTCACTGTTCGTGTGTAGCTTTGACGCAACTCTACATCTTCTTGTTGAGCTATGTTTTGACATTTTGTGATTATTTTTTTATACAATTTGTCATCGGTGGGATAGGTTATATTTTTCTCTTGAATAGTGGTGTCACCACTTAAATTATCATCTTCACTATCTTTTCCATTGATGCGAATACTTTCTTTAAGTATTAATTCTGCTCCTTCAGGACCTATTCGCTTCCTAAATTCTACCAACTCTGTTGGAACACATGGTATTGTTGGAACAAAACTTTGTTCACCACTAAAATACTGAAAATAGCTGTTTTCTGACCATTGTTCAACCACATTTTCATCACTTAAATTTCTTAACTGTTTTAAAATTAACAATGAAACCATTAGCCTTATCGGCTTTGATGGCTTGCCCTGAGTTAAACTATAATGCTTTTTGAAAGCTTCTTCAAAAAAATTCCAGTTTACTATTTTTGAAAGCAAATACAGTGGATGGTGGTGGCTTAATTGGTCTTCAAATGATGAGAAAAAACCAAGTTGAATATTAGATTTTGGTTTTGATAGCATTTACAATTCTGCAAGTTTTTTTTGTTTTTTACT
>JAZKBU010000014.1 GCA_040388375.1 Bacteroidota bacterium
AATTCCAAGAGCCCGAATTCCTATAGCCCGAATTACTATCGCCCGAATTCCTATCGCCCGAATTACTATCGCCCGAATTCCTATCGCCCGAATTACTATCGCCCGAATTACTATCGCCCGAATTCCTATAGCCCGAATTACTATCGCCCGAATTCCTATAGCCCGAATTAACCAATCCTGTATTTTCTTTACCGGTATTAGCAATACCAGATTTAATATATAAATCCTGGTCAAATCCTAAAAAGTATTCGTTTGAAATTACTTTATGATTTATGCACCATTGCAAATTATCATAAATACACAAAAGCAATTCAGCTTCATCTTTTACTGTTTTAACTCTACGAAAAGCACTACACGAATCACCCGTATGATTTGATGCTAATTCGATTATTTTGTTTTTTAAATCTTCAAATGTTTGTTTCATCTTGTTTATTTATTTTTTTAGTTTATTAATTTTATTTACTTCCCTACATACAACCCTCTCAATCCTATCGACTAAGCCCTGATTATTTGGTATTAACGATTGAATGGTAACGGTTAAACTAAGTTCTTCGTGTTTATAGTCGACGTCAATTGTTATTGTGGAGGTTAGGGGTGTTTGAGTATGTAATGAATTTGTTTTAAGCACGCTTATTTTATTTGAATGTTTTTGTTATAACTGATAGTGGCACCAACAACAGTTCCACCATCTTTTATAGTGTTTTTTATCTTTACTTTGTCGGCCGTTACCGTTGTTTTAGTAACCTTATAGGCATCATTCAATAAACTTAAATCTTCAATTTCTATACTTTCAGATTTTCTAAAGTTGATTTTTATTAAAGGCGTTTCGAGTTGTTCAATTTCAAAAACCTGCATAGCAGTTGAAAGATTAGTTTTAAGTCTATCAATTGCATTGGTGCGAGATTTTTTAAAGTTATTCAATCGTTCAATTTCAAAATCAATCGCTTTGTTTTCAGCCTCTAAATCTTTAATAATAAAACCATAACAAACACCTTTTGTTTGCAATTGATCTTTGTTTATTTTTATTTCAGTTTCGAGTTCAGGGGTTAATTCACCACCGTTTTCGATTAATGATTCTACTATTTGTAGATACTCGTTTTGGATATTGTAAAGACTAACTTTCATTTTCATTATTATTACTGGTAAAGTGCATTTTAATCTCAGCACATAAATTGATTATTGTTTTGTCTTTCTTAACGTCTTTGTCGAGTGATTTATATTTATCTGTCATTTCTTCAATTGAACTACTGTCAGATAAAAGTTGTTCAGCATCTTTGATACGCTCATCAAGTGTTTTGAATATTTCGGGAACGATTGGAGTAACGTCAACATGAGTGGTTTCGATAGTTTTATTTGGCTCATTAAAATCCATTTCTTCAGGAGTGTAAACGGGACCACTAAACACATCGGGACAATACCACTTAACGCCATTTGAAACCGCACGAGCAAATAACATATTACGAGGGAATTTATCAATATTTTTAGTTAAGGCTTTTTTAGCATCATCAATTGTAAAAGTGCTATTACCTAATTTTTCTTTACCCTGGTAAAAATCTAATGAGCAAATAGTATCATCTTGCTTAATTACTTTGTAATCGTACTTACCACTACCTTTAACTCTACTAGCAATAACGCCAGCGCCAATAGTAACTTTGCCTTGTATAATATGAATGCCCGACATTGATTGAAAAGGCGGTATTCCTATTTCCTGACCGGCTTGTATTTTTACAAATGCCTGAGCCGCTTGTTTTGTATCGGCAAACATTCCGCTTTCAGCAAAAACTTTTGCCATGTTCATAACGTCGTTGGTTGACATTTGATGAATTGTTGTTAGTTGTTGTTCCATTTTTTCTTTATATTTGTTTTGGTTTATAATTAGGCTCGGTCAGTTTGATCGGGCTTTTTTTAATTATAGTGATTTAAATAAAACCGTTAATAGTTCATTAAGTTCTTCGGTTCTTTTAGTAACTGTTTGAGAATTAGTTAACATATTTCCAATAAACCCTTCTTCAACTTTAACACCGAAATCTTTTGAAATAATGGACTGCCCCGTTAGTTGACAAATCCTTTCTGTAATAGAATTATTTAAATTATATAAATTCTCATTTGATTTTAATAGTTCGCTATTAATAGAATTTAGGTTTACTTCTGAATTGCCTTGCTTACAATCTGGCTTAACAGTGGAGTTTAATTTTTCCATTAATTCCTGGTTAACAACTCTTTGAAAATTTAATTCAGATACGAGTTTTTTAATAGAATCATTTACTTTTTTAGTAGGGGTTTTGCCGACTGCTTTTTTAGTTGTTTTCATACTCTTTATTGACTTTACCTATTCAGTCGAGGTTTTAGGTTAATTGTTAACTTGTTAATTGTTTGTAAATCATTTTTTGTTCATCTACTATTTGATTCTTTTTATCGGGATGAATTAGTTTATACTCGTCAGATCCTATTAGGCTTAATAAACCGTTGTAATAAATAGTAGCTTTGTCTTTGTCGAATATCCCATCTTTATTAAATGTAGTAATCTGCTCATTTAATTTCCAATATGCAAACGCTTCAATTATGCTAGCGAACTTTTTACTTGAACATTCTAAACGACCAGATAATAAATTTGTTATAACTCCGGGATAAGTATATCCCATTCTTTTAGCTATAAATCTATACGCTTCTAACGGTACATCTTTATATAATTGTGATATTTCCGATTTACTTGGTTTCATCTCTTATTATTTTGTCTGGTTAAACTTCCTTGATAGCTACTAATAACTCGTTTCAACCTATCAACTTCATTTTGTAGTCTTGTGTTTTGAGCCAGTAAACTTTCTTTGTTGTTAGCTACGAATACTGATTTTGAAAAGACTTTGGTTAGTTGGAGTTGTTTCATTAGGCTTTGGTTATTTTGAGGTTGTTGTCTTTAAACCATTGTTTGTAAAACTTATCAGGATCGGTACTTGAACAATTACAATAGTCGTTTCTCATATCGCTAATCCAATCCTCAGTAGTTTTCTCTTTAGGAATAATCGTAGCCCATTTGCCGTCTTGAAATACGCTATATCCACTAGCTAACAATTTATTACAATATGAAACATAATGAAAAGTTTCATAACACAAAACACTATTATCTCCATTAGTAGGAATAAATCTAACACCTTGTACAAAACCCCTCTTAATAGCCTCTTTAGTTAAAGCCTCTTTTACTTCTGATTCGGTGGCTAAACGATTCATACAGTTTATATGATGAAATGCAAAGCTTTCAGAATCATTTGAAATGTGTTTACATTTAATTGTGCCTCCATGCAATTTAGTTACCTCAAAAATTAAAACTAATTCTCCAGTATTGTGAAACCAAAATTGATTTTCTTTAAATAAATCCAATTTATAATCAAAACTTTTTTTAGTGTTTTCTTGTTTAGTTATAATTTGAAGATTACTTAATTTGTTGTTTGTTCTATCTTCATCAATATGGTCAACACACATAAAATCACTTCTATTTGTATGTGATAAAAAAGATTCAGAAACTAAATGATGAACTAAATGAGTTTTTTTTAATCCGAGTGCAGAAAGTCTAACTTTAAAATAACCTTGTGGGTTTAAGCTTTGAGACAACACGCATCCAAAAATTTGTTTTTTAAATTCAGGATTTCTACTATGAGAAACTTCTCTGCTTAAACTTCTAACATTTCCTAAATTAGAAACCTCATAAAATCCAAGGTAATTGTATACTGGTAGCCATAATTCGTTAATCAATTTTTCTGTGTTTTCCATTTTGTTTTGTTTTAATTATTGTTTTAAATTCATATTATCAATTAAACTTTGATTGGCAGTATTCAAATGATCTACTTTATTCTGCAATTCTTTACGTTGCTCAATGACTACGAATAGGCAGATACATAATATAAATACTATTGACATTGATGCCATCATAATCCACTGGTATAAATTACGCTCGTTAATCACATCTTCAATCGGTTGGTTAAGTAGTTGGGATTTCATAGGGTTATGGTTTAAGGGTTAAATGTTTCTAAAGTTTCTTCTATCATTTCACTAAAACAAGTTCCTCCATTATAAAACGAAGTAACATAACTAATACTTCCATCTTCATTTTTATTTAATTCACAAAAGGCATCACCTGAATCGTGCGGCTCTGTATCTTCTGCGTAGTATAATTCTCCTTTAAATACAAAATATTTATCGTAAAAATTATCTTTTAAAATATCAAACAAAGATTCTTCTAAATCATGGTAATCTATTTTTTCATTGTTTAATATTCTAATGATAACCATTTCAATTGTATCATCATCTAATTTTTCAACTTTCTTTAATATTCCAATATGCAATTCATTATCACTCATCTCGTTTTAGTTTTAAGTTATTATTAATCTTCTATTTCTATTTGGCCGGAGCCGTGACATTTAGGGCAATCTATTTTATGAGTATCTAAAAGCGTATCTGACCACCAATTGTTATAGATCCAACCATCGCCTTCGCAAAACTCACACTCAGTGTATTTAACCTCCTTGTCATCGGGCGGTTGTAAGTTTGGACTCTCGTACATTATCTTATTGATATAGTTATTAATGTTAAAATTGATGCCAACGCTATTGATGATGTAAACATAAGTAATCCTATTAGTAGCCAATATCTGTTATAGCGTTTTACAATTTCGATAGAGGTTTCTTTAACATTAAATGGTTTTTCTAAATTCAAACTCATTCCAAATACTAAAGAATCGTTTTCATCTGTTACATATAGTTTTGATGGGCTATCGTGTTTTAATGTTTCGGGTATATTCATTATTTCGCTAATTTTAAAGATTTATAATAACTTTCAATCGCCAATACTGTTTTACGAGTTCCATATTTTAATTTGAATGCTAGCGTAATTGTTGGCCTGCTAATTTTACTTTGTTTAGATATGGCAACCAAATCCCCACGCTCTTTTTTTAATAATGTTTTTTCTGATATTTTCATATAATTTAGTTTTAATGTAAAGCAAATGTAAAGTTTATTTCAATACGAAATGTAAAATTTTTGTAAAGTCAATGATAAAAAACATAACTCATTGAAAATCAAATGTAAAATCTTATATCGTTTCATGCCCAATATCATTTACTTTTGCAAATTGAGTAAAGTCAATTAATAATATCACTTTTTATTGTGATTGTTTGGGTAGGATTTGTTATATTTGTGTTGAATGAAATCATTTGAGATTCTTTATATCGAACCGATTATAGAACGAATTGAAAGTGAATCTAGATTTTATATAATATTTTGTAATTAAGTTATGGCTGCAACAAAAGGCAATAAATGGTGGATGCTTCGTGCAAAACACGGTAGAGATAAATTATTTAAAACTTCCGATCTATTGTGGGATGCTGCATTGGAGTATTTTAACCATACAGATAGTCGTAAATGGACTAAAAAAGATTGGGTAGGTAAAGATGCGCACGAAGTAGAAAGGGAAACGGAAACGCCATATACTATTAGCGGATTGTGTCTTTATTTGGATTGCTCCCGTAGTTTTTTTGCAGAATTTAAGAAGGCTTTGAATGAAAAAAACGACAAAGAGTCAAAAGATTTTTTGTTAGTCATTACACGTATAGAGAATATTATTTTCACTCAAAAGATTGAGGGAGCTGCTGTTGGGGCTTTTAATGCAAATATTGTGGCTATGGAATTAGGATTAAAGCAACAAACCGAAACAACTACAACCGCTATTAACTACAACGCCGAACTTTCAAAAGACGAAATAAAAGCTATTTCTAAGGGCTTGGATGAAAAATATTAATGACTCCAGAATACATAAAAGAACTTAAGATAGCAAAATATCGCTGCCTAACCTCAACACTATTTTTTTCCCGGTACTTCTTTAAAAAACGATTCAGTCGTAAATTTGTCTTAAATAAACATCATGTAATTATTTGTGATGTACTGGATCGGGTTATTAAAGGTGAATTAAAAAAAGTAATTTTCAACATAGCTCCCAGGTACAGTAAAACTGAAATAGCAGTTAAAAACTTTATCGCAAATGGACTTGGAGTAAATCCATCGGCCAGGTTTATCCATTTATCTTATTCGGATGATTTAGCACTCGATAATAGTGATGAGGTCAGAGAATTAGTAAAGAGTCCTGAATATCAGGAAATGTTTCCGAAGGTAAAAGTAAAGCCAAATTCTGACAGCAAAAAGAAATGGTACACAACTGAAAGCGGCGGTGTTTACGCTACAAGCGCAGCCGGTCAAGTAACGGGTTTTGGAGCCGGTAAAGTTGATGATGAAGATTCTGAAGATTTAGATAATTGGTTAGTTGGTAGTGACGGCCAATTATTTGGCGGCGCTTTAATTATTGATGATCCAATTAAGCCAGATGATGCAGATAGCGAATTAATAAGGGAACGCGTAAACGAAAAATATACAAGTACTTTAAAAAACCGTGTAAATAGTAGGAATACGCCAATAATTATTATCATGCAGCGATTACATGATAACGATTTATCTGGTTATTTAATGGCGAATGAACCGGGCGAATGGACTGTAATAAGTTTGCCTTGTATTGAAAATTATGGTTTAGAAAATGAATGTGCTTTATGGGAATTTAAACACACGTTAACTGAATTAAAAGCAATGGAGAAAGTGGCAGAAAAAGCCAATAGTCCATCGTTTTTAAGACAGTATATGCAAAACCCACAACCATTAAAGGGCTTTATGTTTCCTTCAAATATGTTGAGGTATTATAAGCCGATTGACACCATAACAGCTAAATTTGAAACAAGTATAGGTTATGCGGATATAGCAGACGAAGGCGAAGATAATTTAAGCGCGCCAATCGGCAGGAATATTGGTAAAGATATTTATATTACTGATGTTGTTTTTCGTAGAGATAATACAACTATTACGCTGCCATTGGTTGCCGATATGATTAAGCGAAATAGAACTACTTACATGCGAGTTGAAAGTAATAACATGGGCGCAATGTTTAACCGGGATTTAACTAAATTGGTACCAAATACAAAATGTGTGCCAGCTCATTCAAGTACCAATAAATTTACCCGTATTTTTAACGATGCAGGATTTATAATTAACAATTGTGTATTTATCCATCCCGACTATCAAAGTGAGGAATATAAAACGTTTATGAAGGAATTAACGAGTTATTTATCTAATGGCAAAACTAAGCGAGACGATGCCCCTGATAGTATGAGTGGTTTAGTGATGTTTATTCGTGCAATGTTGCCAAAGTATTATATTTAATTCCTATATTTTGCTTGTTAGTTAAAATTATATTCGTATATTGCAACGCTTATTCGATTATGAAAAACTTAAAATCCCATTTTTTACAATGCCAATTGCTAACACTTAGCTGTCGGATAAGCCTTTGTAATTAATGGGTATTTTTATTTAATGAAAGTTATAAAATCAGAAACTATATTCTACACATCAATTCAAATAAAACAAATAGTTGAATATAAAATAAGAAGTAAGGTAAATACGGCAAATAGAAGGTTTCAAGAGTCAAGAATAAGTATACATGATATAATTGTTTTATTAGAGAAATATAAGTTTAGGTGTATTTACTGTGATGATGTTTTAAAACCTAATACATGGCAATTAGATCATTTTTATTCGAAAGCAACAGGAGGAAGAAATAAGCATGATAATTTAGCGCCATCCTGTAAATGGTGTAATATGATGAAGGGAGCGTTGGATGGTTATGCTTTTATAAATAAGTGTAAATTGGTATCAGAAAATAACTTTTTTAAGAAAATATTAAATCAAGACGTATTTAATCATAAAGAAAAAACAGAAAAACAATTAATTGACATGGAAAAAAGATATAATAAAATTTACAAATAATTTAATTATGATAAGCTCAAACGAATTAAGGATAGGGAATATCGTTTTAGGGAGCGCTAAAATTATCTCTAGAGATTTAATACAAATTAATACAGAAGCTATTAAAACACCATTTGTATTGAGTAAAATACCGCTTGGAATACTGTTTAAAGACAGTAAATGCGAAAAGTATTTTGATCCAATCCCATTAACCGAATCAATATTATTGCAAATAGGAACTAAAAGCAAGCAATTTTCGTCATATGAAAATGAATATAAATGGATTATTGAATTAAACAATCAACAAGCATTAGTGGCTTGTAATAACGATAATTCAATAAGTTTTTATTCAGAGGGCGCAATTTATGGTCATTGTGTAGTAATCAAATATTTACATGATTTACAAAATCAATATTATTTTAATAACGAAAAAACAGAACTACCAATAAACATTAATACTTTGAAGATATGATTTTGTGGATAAAAGAAAAATTAAGCGATTTATTGTTTTTCGGCGAAATGGTATTAACTATAATTAGCGCATTAATGTTAGTCGGAATAGTAATCGCTTTTATTTACGCTATAATATTGGGCGTTCCTGTAGCTATTTTTATTTGGTTATGCGATTCACTAGCAAAGATGTTTTAAAATGAGTAAAATGGTAATCATAGCAATAATATTAAAGATAGTTTTATTGACTACTTTATTGGTTGCATCAGGTTATTTTATAGCAAGAATTATTAAATTTTTAATTAAGTTTTTATGAATAACGAATTTGAATGCCGGTTTACTTTTGATTTAAAGCCATACGCTGAGCCAATTTATGAAGTATTTAGCGATGGTAGTAGGATTCCGATTAACTTCGAATTATCAAAAGAGGCTTATAGTGACAACGAAGAAAATATAATTAAGTTTGATAATGTCAAATAAATTTAAACTCGATTTATTAAGCCTTTTAATTTCAATAATAGCTTTAATTATCGCTATTATTCTTTGATTTTACCAAACTGATTCTCTAATCTTTGTTTTGCCTCGGCTGGCAATATAATCAATCCGTCAACTAACACTTTTAATGCAGCGCTTACACTCGCAAACGTAGCCGCCTCAGCAACTTTATCCGGTTGTAAATATGGTAAATGGGTGTAATCTAAAATTAACCGTTTGCCTTTAGGAATACTGAAATCTTTATCAGAAGTTAATTTCTGACATAATCCATCGGCATACGGCACAACCGTGTCGTTATGAGTTTGCAATAACCCGCTTTTTAAATTCTCATAAGTAGAATTAATAAATAGATTCACATTAACTCCAAATGCGCTTAATATCCGGGAAAAATTATCTGTTATTTGCTCTCTTAATTGTAATTTATCAGTAGGATAGCTAAAAGGCGACCAACTAACTTTATTTGAAGTGATTAATATTTTACTTTGACCTTCCTCAACTCCATGTATTTGGCGGTGCAATCTTTCAGCCTCTATTTTTTCTTCAGGAGTAGTTGGTAATTCACCCATTGAATCTTTACTCGGTTCTTTACTTAGCGCTCCAATAGCTCCCTTTTCGCCACTAATCGAGTTAAGATATTGATAAGCTACGTCCGTATTTGATATCGGCCACTTCAAAGATTTTAACTTTGATTTACCTACTAATGGGCTATTTGCATCACCTATTTTAGACCAGATAATAACATTTGTATCAATGTTTCGTGTTTTATTATCTTCGTCAAGTTCATAATGTTTAATAATCCCTGACAATTCAACTTGATCGTAAATCTTACCGGTTAATACTGGCTTTAAACTTGACGGATCAATATTAAATAAAGCCTTTGGAACACTAAGTAAATCACTTGGTTTGTTTTTATAAATAAATTGATTGCCGTGCAATTGCAACTGAACAGCGTATTGTTTAAGCCATTCGTTTTGAGATTGTAATATATTAGGCTGTTTTAATAGTATTTCTAATTCTTTTGGCAACGATTCTTTAACCAAAGTCTTTTCATCTTCAAGCATAAACACACCATTTGAAAGCATTGAAGCCACTTTATCAATAGGGATATTTACTTCAGATAGCGAATTGTAAACCTCGTATGGAACCTGGGTATTTATGTATAAAGAACCTTTATTTACCTGGCTATAATTCTCGTTAAACCAGTTTTTCCATCTGTTTTTTTTACCAAACAGCCTCGAAAAACTATTAGAAATCTGACTTAAAAGGCTATTTTCGTTCATTAGATTTTAGTATTTATTGCAAATATAAAAATATTTATTAGAAATGTTTGCATATATCACAAATACGATTTATATTTGACCAAAGTTTTTGCGATAAATACGTAACACTTTATAAAATGGCAACTAAATTAACTGCATCTGAAATTAAAAAATTGAAGTCTGTTAAGGCTATCAAGGTTACTACACAGGAGGTGGTTAACAAATGATAGATAAATCTAAGTTCGCCAATAAGCAAGATTTAATTAAGCATGTTGTTGCTAATAAATCAGAATTAACCTCACTAAAAAAATCAGTAACAAAATTTTCAGATTGTATTTTACATGATGATACTTTTAAAATTGAGGCAAATAAAGTTATTTCTAATTTTTCAAGTGATGACCTGGTAAATGGAATTATCAAACGTACAATTGTAGGTAACACTTATGGATGGATGGATTCACATGATGACGTTCATATTAAAGGTATTTTTACTAAATCTATTTCTGAAAATAAAGACAGTCAATTTCATTTGCATGATCATTTATATCAATTAGCCGCAAAAGTTGGTACTCCCATTAAAATCTATGAGCAAAATATAAATGTTACTGATTTAGGTTTAAATAAAATAGGTTTTGCAACTTGTTTACTAATGGATACCGAGATCAAGAAGTCATACAATGCTATGATTTTTGAAGAGTATTTGACTAAGCAAATTAATCAGCATTCGGTAGGAATGGTATACGTAAAATTATATTTATGTGTAAATGATGCTGAATATAAAGAAGAGTTTGCGAACTGGAATACTTACAAAGGCTCTGTTATTAATTTAGATAAAGCTGAAGAAAATGGTTATTTCTGGGCAGTTACAGAGGCTAAGTTAAAAGAAATTAGCTGCGTATTATTGGGTAGTAACGAGCTTACGCCTACATTAAATGGAAAATCTGAGCCGCTAACAAGCACTCATAAAAATAACGAGCCGGATAAAGCCACTCAACAAAAGCAAAAATTATCAATCAATCAATCAATTTACTAACAAAAACAACTATAATGAAAAAGAACCCTAACATTCGTTTTAAAGATGTAAAACGTCACAACAAAATCAAATTAAACGGCTATTTTGCCTTATCAATCGTATTTGCGATATTATGTGTAGGTATTTATAATGCTGATTTTTCTAACATTCAAATATCTGATGCCGCTGGTGTTTCTATGGCAATTTTACCGGTATTTATGGTAGGGACTACATTTAAAGAATTAACTGGAGCTGATTTAGTAACGTTTAAAGCAGAGGCAACGGCTGAGCAATTAGGTGAATACTACGAAGCCTTAAATAAATTCAATCGTAATAAATTAGAAGAGTTAATTAAAGCTAATGCTTCAAAAGAAGATATTGATAAATTAATTGAAGCCTTAAAAGGAACTCCTGATGAGAATTTACAGAAAATGAAGGATGAAGTTGTTCGTATCGCAACTGAGTTAAAGGCCCTTAAAGAAAACGGAATCACTCTATCTAAAGACGCCACTTCTCAAATTAAGGCATGGACAAAAGAAAACGAAAATGCCATTAAACAAATTAGATCAGGACAAAAGGCAGGATTAACGCCAATGGTTATTAAGTTAAATAGCCCTATGACTCCTTCAAATACCTATAACGGATCAGCTTATTTACCTCAACCAGAGTTTCAGTCAGAAGTAAATGAAATCGTTAGAGTTCAGCCAACTTTTTGGGATTACATCAAAAAAGGCCGCACTATGTCTGCAGCTTATGTTTGGGTTAATAAAAAGAATCCTGAAGGAGCTGCAGGATTTATTGCACCAGGCGTTATTAAGCCAGGTATATCTTTTGAAATTGCAACAGAAATATCTAATGCAAAAAAAATTGCAGTATCTGAAAAATGTTCTACGGAATTATTAGAAGATATTGCTGGTATGCAATCTTGGATTGAACAAGAATTGACATACCAATTGAAGCAAGAAATGAATAGTAAATTAATGACCGGTACAGTTTCTTCAACGGTTCCGGCTGGTATTCAAACTATTTCAACAACATATTCACTAACAACTGTAAAAACTACTAATCCTAATAACTGGGATGCGATTAGAGCTTCAGTAGCTCAATTACGTTCTGGGAATTTACAAGGAACAGTAACGGCTTTTGTGAATCCAATTGATAACGCTAACATGGCTTTAACAAAAGCACAATCGCAAGGTCAATTATTTGTACCAGGTGATTCAGGTGCTGTTATTGTTGAAGATAACAATGTACCAGTTGGATATGTTCAAATTGCTTTATTAGATTATTACAAAGTTTTAATCTATAAAGATTTAACATTAACTTTTGGTTTAGATGGCGAAGATTTTTCTCACAATTTAATTACCGGTATTGCTGAAATGCGTATTCACCAATTCTTTAGCGAGAATCACACAGGAGCGTTTATTTACGATACTTTTGCGAATATCAAAACTGCAATTAACCAAGCATAATTTAATAAACTCCCTTCTTAATTGAGGGGAGTTTTAAATAAAACCAAATCAATGAAAGTTATTATAACAAAACAAGGAGCTGCATTAGAGTGCAACCATTGGACAGAAGGACAAGAAATAGATTGTCATGAAAATGTAGGTAATCATTTCATTGATCAAGGTTATGCGGTTATGCCAGGTGATGAAGTTGAAGTTAAAAAAGAAGATGAAGTTAAACAACCTAAAACAAAAAAGAAATAATGAAAAAAATATTAGCAATATCGTGTATTTTATCGTTTGGCTTAAATGCTCAATCGGTTAGTACAATGATAAAAAGCGCTGTTACTATGACAAATAGCACGGCAACGACGGCAACATTACAAACGATTGTAGCGCATCAAAATGTTTGCTTACAGGCAGTAGTAACTAAATCAACTGGTACAATTGCGGGAACTGTTACCGTGGCAGGATCAATTGATGGGACAAATTACATAACTTTTGGCGATTCAGCTTATTTAGCTGACGTTACAACTAATACTCATTTATGGGCATTAACCAACAACGATTATTTGTATTATAAAATGACTTTTTTAGGAACTGGCACAATGGTAGCTACTCCTGTTGGAAAAGTTTATACAAATGGATCGGGAAGTAACCATTATGTAACAAATATGCTTAGTCCGTTTAGTGCAGTAAAAGATACGACTGACAATACAAGTACGAGCTATGTTAGTCTTGAAGTAACTAAATGGTATGATGATATTGCAATTCAATCAGTAGTTACTAAAATATCAGGAACAGTTGCTGGCACAGTAACGTTACAAGGTTCATTAGATGGAACAAATTACAATACGGTTAATTCGTCTTATGCAAACGTAACGAGCTATGTGCCAACAAACGTTACAGCTAATACTAAAATATTTGTTGTAACAGGTTCACCTTATCGTTATTATAGATTAAGTTATGCCGGTGCTGGTACAATGTCAGCATCACATAGAGGTTATGTATTGCCAAATAAAAAGTAATTAAATATTGCGCCTTGGAGAAGAGGTATCTCGCTAGACTCATTATCTAGAGGTGACTGGGTCGGTACCAGTAGGCGCTACAAAGAAATACAATGTATAAAAAAGTTAGAATAGATAAATACACAACAATTGATGAGCATAGAAACATTATGCAAAATCATTTAGGTAGAAAACTTTCTTTTAATGAAATAGTGCGTCATAAGGATAACGATAAAAGTAATAACGATTTATCTAATTTAGAGGTAATTACAAGGGCTAATCACATAAGGCACCATATAAAAAATGGAGATATGCCATATGTTCCAATGTCAAAAGAAAAAAGAGTAAGGGCAAATTATAAATTAACAAAACTAAAACCGTGTGAAGTAATTTACATAAAATATAGTGATAAAAAGCCTAAAGAGTTGATGCAAGAATTTAATATATCAAAATTCTGTGTAAGCAGAATAAGATTAAATAAAAGTTTTGCAAATTAAGAAAAACGTAAATGGGAAAGATAGTTAAAACGACTGATTTTATTGGTAAATATTCAATAAGTCAAAATCAATTTAACGAAACCGATTTGCAAGCGTTCATTGACAAATATGAGAAAGTCTACTTAAGAGATTTGCTAGGTTTAGTACTTGGTGATTTGTTTTATGCTGATATTGCTATAACTACTTTTGTAGAGCCAGTAAATCCTATCTATAAAACGTTATTTAATCCAATTGCTGAAGTAATTAATAATTGCGAAGTTATTAGTGATGGTGTAAAAGAAATGCTTTTAGGCTTTATTTATTGGGAATTTGTAAGATCGCAGTCAGTTGCAAATGTTTTATCTGGAAATGTTACTCAGGAAAATGAAACAAGTGTACAAGCCGATTGGAATCAGACAGAAATTTACAACAACTACAATGAAGCCGTAAAAAGCTACCGAGCTATTCAAATTTACATTAATAACAACAACTCTGTTTATCCTGATTTTAACGGCAAAATGAAAAGTTTTGCACATTGGTGTAACTAATGAGTTTAAAGCAGATATACAATAAGTTAAAGCCAGTAGTTGCATTGATTGATAAGTCAGTTACTTGTCAAACATTGGTTACAAATACTGATGGTACATTTACATTTACTTCAAACTACACTAATTATGCGGTGGCCGGATATACAATCACGATTGGATTATCTGATTACCTAATTACAAATGTAGAATGTAACGAAACAATAACGGTTAGTGGTGCAGGTTTGCCAACTCAATTAACTTTTGATTTATACCCTATCTTTTTTAAGCATGGTAGTATAAAAGTAGTTGCCGGGGAATTAAATAAAACACCTCACTTTACTAACAAATTGCCGTTAATATTTTTACACGAAGTAGCTGATGAAAGTTTGCATTTTGATAGCTTAGATTCAATTAATATTGATGCTGATTGTCGGTTATATTTTTTAACTCCATGCGATTTTAAAAATTGGGATCAGGAAAGTACAGATACTTTAGCAACACAACCGATGCGAAATTTAGCAAAGGAATTTGTTAAAGTTGTTGCCGATAATCAATACATAGCGCAATTAACAGGAACAGGAAGCGTAAAAAACTATTCAAAATTTGGAGCATATACTGATAATGGAGTTGCTAAAAATTACTTCAATGAATCATTAAGTGGCGTAGGTTTAAAAATAACAATACCGTTTTTAAAAACATGTGAGTGTTGTGGTATTTCAGATTTAGATACAAGGCCTGCGCCAGGATATGTTTACGATATGCTTGGAAATGTTTTAGCAGTTCTTTACAGTAATCAAACATACACAACCGGAACACCATGTGCGCCAGTAACAATACAAAACATTGAAACTTTAGTAACAATAACAACCGTTAATAGCGGTGGAACTTACCAAGTAGAACAACTTACTCATATTACAGATACAATTACAAACAATACAGTAACAATAATAGACCCAATAATTTAACCTTTTAAAACTTAAAACAATGGCAGGTGCTTGTTCATGCGACGTTTCATTTAATAATACCGGTGTACCCAATTGCGTACCCGCTTATTTAGTATGGAAAAAATTTATCGTAGTCCCTTTAGTGGCAAACGACGGTACAGACAATAAAATATTATCATCTGATACATTAAATTCGGCTTTTTTTACAGCCTTAATTAATCATGCAGATGCTTCAAAACGTTGGTATCCATTACCAAATATGAAGAATATTGAAAGCACAAAAGCTGAAAATATTACAGAAACATTTAATGATCAATCGGTTATTTTTGTAGCTGAAGGAGTTCGTGGAATTAATGCTTTATTAGTTGGTCATGGTGCTACATTAGCAGGGCAATTAAAGGCGGCTCGTTGCTCACAATTTGGCGTTTATCCTATTGATGGCAATGGCTCATTATACGGTTATACGAATAACGAAACAGGTGCACTTTACCCGATTCCTATTGATAATAACACGTGGGCACCGGTTTGGCAAATGGCCTCTGATACAACTGTACAGAAAATACAATTAACATTCCAATTCGATGCTAATTTACAAGATGAGTATATCGCTCAAATTGTAAATAGCGATATTACTGGCATTAATTTATTGAGTACTTCCGGATTAGTTGATATTTTATCAACTGACGTTTCAGGATCAGTAACAACAATTGTTATCGACATGTATAATCGTTATGGTAGCAACTTTAATAAGCTTCCGATGGAAGGTTTGGTTATTACTGACTTTTACGATGTTGCCGGCGGTGCAGCTTCTAAAGTTTATGATACTACAAGTTCAACAGCATTAGCTTTAACCTCAGTAACAGAAAGTACAACTATTCCTGGTCGTTACACTTTAGTAATGACCGTATCGCAAACAATTGGTGACGTAATCAGAATTACACCGGTTAAAACCGGATATGACTTTACGGCGGTTATTGCAAATACAGTAACATTAGCTTAATTTTTTAAATTTAATTACAAATAAAAAAGCCTATCTAATAATTTAGGTAGGCTTTTTTTAATACAAAATAAAATGAGTGATATTTCAGTAGAAAAAGGAACGTTTACAAAACAAGTTGATTTTGCGTTAGGAACCGCCATTAATTCGGCTGCAACTATTGATTTAGGGGCATCTGATGGGAATACTATTTATATTTTAGGAACAACCCCAATATCAAGTTTAGGAACACCGCCACAGATTGGAGTTAAAAGAACTTGTATTTTTGTCGATGCATTAACATTAACTCATAGCGTTGGATTGGTGTTATTTGGCGCTGCAAATATTGTAACGGTTGCCGGTGATCGAATTACATTTGTGGCCACTAGTTTAACGGTTTGGGAACAGGAATCAATGGATCGGCAATCCGGTTATACCAATGGTCAATTAAATGCTAATGGATTGGCTAACGGATCGGTTACAGCTTTAAAATTAGGTGATGCCGCAGTTATTCCAAGTAAAATGGCGACTAATACTGCATTTGCCATGACTGATGCTACAGAAACTTTAACGGCATCCGATTTTGTGACTAAAAAAATATTTACGTTGGCCAGTACGGCCGATAGAGCAAAAACAACACCAACCGCCGTGGCTATTATTGCATTATTAACGTCATACCAAGTGGGCACCTCATTTGAAGTTGTATTTGTTCAAACGGCAAATTTTGTAATGACATTAGCGCCGGGGGTAGGCGTTACAATAGTTGGAAAAGATACGGTTGGTTTTAGTTCAGGGACATTTTTAGCAGTAGTAACAGCACCAACAACATTAACACTTTATAGAAAATAAAATTATGGTACAATCAGGAAACGTATCTATTAATCCGGAAGGATATAAGGATAAAACAAAGGAACAATTTATTGAAGATTTTAAGGGCAAAGTGGCTCATGACATTAATATTTTGTGGGATCAAGTTTGTCAATGTAATGCTAATAAAGCTAAGTTAGAAAATGAAAGTAATAGTACAACTAGCGGAGAGGTTAAAGAGCCTAAAAATAAGCGGATTATTAAAAGTTCTGGCATCGAATAAAGAATTTACGGATTTAATCATTGAATTAAACACACGTAAACAATTATTTGACGAAGGGATTGATAGTACCGGTCGCTTATTGTCTGATATTGGAGGTAATTATAGCCCAAATACAATAGAGGGAACGAGTCAATACAAAGGTAAAAAAGCAAAAGGATTACCATATGATCACATTACTTTATTTGATACTGGTCAATTTTATCAGTCATTTGAGGTTTTTTTAAGAGGGACTGAATTTGTAATTAGCGCAAATACTCTAAAAGATACAACGGATTTAGTAAGTGAATGGGGCGCTAATATTTTAGGATTAACAGAAAAAAGTTTAAGTATTTTAAGAGAAAAAGCCAAAGATATTTTAATACCATACATTAGAAAAAAACTATTAACCAGGTAACGTGGAACTTTATACCGACATAAGCGATTTTCCTATTTTCAATTGGTTTAAATGCATTGATTTAAAAGACTACACTTATTGTTTAGTTAAGCAAAAAGAATGCAACGACAAGCAAACAAATGAGTGCATGGAGGCTTTTGGTAATATGTATGCTCAGTACATTGATACTTTTGGAATAAGTGAGAATTTACGGGATATTTTAGAACTGCAAAATCAAATATTAGTACATAAAGTTGATATGACATTAACTAATGATCGCTCACATCAAATGTTTATCAGTATAAAAGAATTGGATTTAGCTAAATTAATGGTTGTTAAAGAAACCAAAGGAAATACGGCAAAAGTAGCGATTGAAAAGTATTTAGGATTCAAGATTAACGAGCGTACAACAAGTGTAAAAGAATATTACGAGTATTTACAAGCAATAAAAGAAGATAATGGCAGAGAAACCGATACAAAGTAACGAAGTCATTGATCCGGCGTTTTTGGTTGAAGCATTGGCAAAAGCTAATGAATTAGTTTCTGTATTTAAAGAATTACGAAAAGTATCTGAAGATAATTTAAAGGTTTCTCGTGATGCGATTTCGGTTGTAAAATTTAATAATTCAAAAGATTTAAAGGATGAAATAGTTTTAAGGCAGGCGGTCAATAAAGAAATATTGCAATTAAATGCGATAAAAAAATCTGAAATAACAGTTGAGGCTGAACGTTCAAAATTAAGAAACATTGCAAATAAAGAATTATCTCAGCAATTAAAAACTGAGGCTGAATTTGCAAAAGCATTACAAAATGAAGGTAAATCAGTAAATCAATTAACGTCTGTTTATGATGTTTTAAGAAAAAAATATAACGATTTATCGCGCTCACAAATAGAGTTAGCGGTTCGTGGCCGGGAAAGTGGTAAAGTTTTTAGAGGTATAAAAGATGAAGCAGCCGCTTTACGTTTAGAATTAGATAAGGCAGAACAGGGTGCTGGACGTTTCCAAAGAAATGTAGGAAATTATAAAAGTGGCTTTGATGGATTAGGAAACTCGGTAAATCAATTAACCCGGGAGTTTCCGGCTTTTGCGGTTTCGGCTCAAACAGGATTTTTAGCGATATCAAATAACTTACCAATATTTTTTGATCAGATACAGAAAATAAGAGAAGCGAATGAGGCTTTAGTTGCTGAAGGAAAACAAGGAGTTAGTGTTTTAAAACAATTAGGTAGTGCCGTCTTTTCGGTTGGTAGTATTTTATCAATCGGAGTCACATTGTTGACATTATACGGTAAAGAAATAGTAGAATGGACGGTTGCATTATTTAAAGGTGATGAGGCTTTAAAGTCCATTACTGAAGCCAATAATTCATTCAATAAAAGTATAAATGCAACCCGTGAAGAAATAAACAATTTAAAAGTTGATTTAAAGGTACAAATGGGATTGTTAACTAAATTACAAGGTGATCAGATTAAAAATGAAGGTGCTAGGAATAAAGAATTAAAGGGAGCTGAAACATTAAGGCGTGAAAAATTAAAAGCATTACGGGAAGAGCTTAAATTATCAAAAGATTTAACGTATTCGAATACTACTTTACAATTAGTAAATACCGATTTGTATAACGCATCAAAATTAAAAGCTCAACAAAAATATAAAGATGGGTTAGCTGAAATAAATAAATTAACCAGGACTGATATTGATGCTATTAATGAAAAATATAATTTACAAGGCTTAATTCGCAAAGTTGAAGGTGATGGAAGTGGAAAAACAAAATTAGTTGAAAAAGAAACCAAAGAAGAACTTATAATTCAAAAACACGCTTTAGATGAAATACGCCAATTGGATATTGATGCTATGACTGATGAACGTGGGCGCCGTGAGCAGCAAGCTATTTTCAATAGGGATAAAATTTTATCTCAAATTGAATTAGAAAACATGATCACTGATCAAAAGTTAAAAGTTGAAGAGAAAAATTACGGAATATCACTTGATTTAGCAGAAAAAAATAGTAAAAAAACTACCGCAGGAGCTAAACAATTATCTATTGATTTGGGCAAAATTGAAACTGACCATTTACAGAAAATTGCAAAAATTAAAGCCGAAAATATACCGAAATCTGAACAGGATGAATTAATAAGATTAAGCACTATTAAGGCAAATAACGAATTATTAGCCATTGATAAGGAATTTTACGATAAACAAAATGAGCTTAATAAAATTAATGCTCAAAAAACCCAATCAGCCCGATTAAAAATACAAGATGACAACGCAAAAGCAGAAATTGAAATACTTGAAAAAGATTACAATGAGCGTCAAAAGAAATTAGACGGATTTGATTTACAGGAAATAAACAACAAAGAACGTGCAATATCTGCAAAAAAAGTAGCATTAATACAAGCGCATGCTGACGAGAAAAAAGCAATAACCGATAATGAAGCTGAAAAACTTGCTATTCAAAATGAGGCTAATATTGCAATTGAAAAGGAAAGTGTAGCGGCTCAGGATAAAATAAAAGCCAATCAAAAAATAGCTTTAAATCAGGCCTTAGAATTTGAACAGCAATTAATTGATGCCGTTGCAAAAGCTGAGGCAGAAAAAAGCAGAAAGCGGATTGAAGGGTACGACAATCAGTTAAAAGATGCTGATCAAAACATTGCAACCCAAAGAAGATTAGCAGAAAAAGGAGCAAAAAATACATTAGCTGAAGAAGAGGCGAATAAAATTAAAATTCAACAAGAAAAAGAGAAAGAAAAACAAGCTGAAATAAAACGACAAAAGGCATTGGCATTCTTTAAACTATTTGCGAGTTATGCTGAGAAAGACCCAAATACCGCCTTACAAAAAGCGTTAAGAGATACAGTATTAGCGGAGGCGGTTAGTGCTGCCTTTATTGATGGTACCGAAAACGTTGGTAAGGATAAGCAATTTGCAAAGAATAAATTTAGTAATGATCAGGATGGATATATCGCAAAATTTGATGGTGATGAGCGTATTTTAAACCCGGAGCAAAATAAAAAGATTGGTAATTTATCAAATGAAGCATTAGCGGATCTGGCGTATAAAAGTAATAACGGATTATTAGATAACGTAAAATATGCGGTTGTACAAAATACGGACTTTGCAAAGAATGTACATGATTCTGCGTTATTGCACCAAATGGCAAACATGAATAAAGAAATCCAAACACTCCAAACTATTATAAAAGACCGTCCTACTTCAAACTATTCATTTAATGGTTATGAGTTTGTTACCGAAACTATTGCAAATAATAATAAATCAGTTAAACGACAAATATTAAAACGTCCGAGAATATAATATGGCTACTAAAATTAATTTTTATCTAAACGAAACTTATACAAAATTTCCTCCTAAAAACTGGAAAGAACTTGGATTGGAATTGAATTTCGATAAGGATAAAGAAAATGTGACAAGCCAAGTTTCAATAACTGATTTTGAGTTCGTGCGTGAAAATTCGGACATTATAAATGAATGGATTATCAAAGGACTAACTACCGGAGTAGGAGTATTTGAAGGCATTCCATTTAGAATTGAAGTTGCAAGAAATGGAGTTATAGAAGTGCCATTTAAAGGCTATTTAGATTTAACTCAGCAAGGTAAATTATCTAAAAACCGTTGTACTGTTCGGGCGGTTGAAGAAAATGGCATTGATTCATTTAATGATAAAGCAGACGGATTTAGTTATCAATTTTTATATGATAATGGCCGAATTACTGATACGGATTTTATATGGGTACCGTATGTTTTAAACTCGGTACCAAATTATGTAGAGGCTTGCGTTTCTGTTGTTGGCGTATACGTCATGGTAAAGGAAATAAAAGAGGTTATACAAAAATTAATTGAATTTGTTTCCGATATGCCGGTTTATTATGTTTTTTCAACATATATCAAACTGATACTTTATATTATTTACCTGATTTTACTTATCATAGCTTTGATTAAGCTAGTTAAAGCGGTTGTTTTATTAATCATTCAGCCAGTAAAATATCATGCAGCTATGGGCTTAAAAAAGCACTTAGAAAAGGGAGCTGAATATTTGGGAATGACTTTTAGTAGCCCTATTTTAAATCAAGATCCATTCGATAAAGCTTATATTATTCCAGAAAAATATTTTAACGAGCCGAATAAAAAAGAAAAACAAATTTTAGGATTTACCGAACCGTCAATTACTCAACATGGATTTTATAAAGGAACTTTTGGCGACTTAATCCGGGAATGTAAAAAAATATTTAAAGCAAAGATAATTGTAAAAGATAATGTAATTTATATGTACCGTGAAGATCATATTGTATCAAGCCCACAATTTACATTACCCGATATTTATAATCCTTATTTTGAATTAAATACCGATGAATTTAGGGCAAATACTTTAATAAGTTTTCAAACGGATAGTGTTGATAAAAATACTATGCAGGATTATTTAGGGACTTCTTTTCAGGTGTGCACCGAGCCGCCACGAATTAACAACCTGAATATGGTGTTAATGAAGGGTTTTGAAGAAACTAGGATAAATTTTGCATTAGCTAAAACCAAAACAGGATTAACCACGCCTGAAGAAATAATGTCTACTTTTTTAGAGTTGTTCAATACAATTGCAGGGGCAGTAATTACGGCTGTTAATGCTATTATTGAGGTTTTAAATACAGTTATAGGAATTGTTAACGGAATATTGAGCAAATTAGCAGCAATTGGAATTAAATTAAACTTTCAATTACCCGAAATACCGACAGTTGATACGCCTGATTTTAGCAATAAATATAAAAATCGAGTAGGTATGCTAAAACTAGAAAAGGATATAATTAGCGTAAATAAAATTTGCATACTTGATGTAAGTCAGGATCCAAAATATACGAAAATTCATGATGTAAATGATTTGGCTTTTAGCGCTCATTACTTATGGGACACGTTCCATTTTATAAACTCATTTATACCAAGTGACGACAAGCCAAATGCAAACCAGTACTATAAATACTCATACGATAAAGTTCCATTTACTTTTGATGACTATGAAAAAGTAAAAAATAATAATAGTATATTTATGCCAAATGGAGAAGATGCCTTAATTGACTCAATCAAATGGAATATTTGGAATCAATGGGCACAAATGGATGTAAGAGTAAATCGTTTATATACTAACAATTTAAAAGCAACTTTTAGCGAACCGGATGGAAAATAACGAAAGTAAAATACACGTTAATAAATTAATGGAAGGGCTAAACGGATTAGTTTCCATGTTAGATACTAATATGAAGGAATCTTTAAAAGGAATGACTCCAGAACAAGCTATGGAGTTTGCGCGCGGAATGAATAAAGCAGATGTTCCTAGTAAAGTTGAAGAAATAAAAGACGCTCATAATAAATTAAAACAAGAATTTAATATTGATTAATGCCAGTATTTTTAGATAGCATAAGTTTTGAAAATCCATTAGATGGAACACCTGTAAATTGGGGTTTGCTAAATGTTGGTGATCCCGTAAAAATTACACAAAACATAAGTGTAAAGACTTTTGAAATACAAGGCTCATCGGAAGCATGGTATATAAATAGCACTGATGGAGTAATTGGCGGCGGTTGGATGGTAGGAGGTGATTTTTCTAAATTCAATATCGGCGATCAGGTTACAGTAAATAATTATGTGTTAAATTCTAATTTAGGCACAGCTTTTATTATTGATAAATTAAGTAATAGTGCAATACAGTTAAATTCAAGTTTTGGCTACCCTGACAATACACTACTTGACACGTATGTAATCTCGTTAATGAAACCAATAACGGCTTTAACTTATAAATGGAATTTTATTGAAAATGCCGAAGCTTTAAATTTTTATTCAAAAGTAGATGGTAGTGTTCAGATTGCTTCAATTACGAATTTAAATCCAGCAGGAGGCGGGACAAATAAACCGATGAATATGTTAGGATTAAAGCCCTATCAAATCGGGATAATAACCGTTAATGAAATTGCGTTAGCGTTAATGCCTGTTTACGCTTCTAAATTTGAGATAGTTCACAATACGTTTGTTACTCCATTAATGTTAGATACACAATGGAGTGACATACAGGCCGGAATATCACCAAGCTATTTTTTTAATTTAAAATGTTTGAAGCCTGTATTTTATTATGAGGCTCGTTACTTTGTAAATGACCCGAATAATCCTCAAACATTACAAAAGGAAAATATTTTAGGCAATACTGGCTATTTTGATGAAAATTGGAACGGTAATCCGACAAATTATTTTATTTCTAATAAAAACTATGCTGTACAATTTACTGGTTTGCCTATCCCCGGAATATTGCTTGACCCATTATACACAACCGATTTTAGTTTTCTTATTAATAATCCAATAGACAACCCTTTTGTTTCTGGATCAACTAAATTAATATTAAACTTAAATAAAGCTCCAAACGACGATACTGAATATACTGGAAATACCAGAGATATGAGGCATAATTTTGTTTGGGACTCAGTTACATTGACTGTTAATACTTCGCCGGCCGGAGTAGATGGAGACTTTTTATCAGACCCTAAAATAAGTTCTTTTAGAAATGTAAAAGCGTATTATGTAAGTGCTGATAAAATAAAAATAGTTGGATCATTTACATTTGATCAACAAGCTATTGATGTATTTGAGGAAAGCGACTCACCAAATTACATGTTATGGTGTTCTATTCAAGATCATACAAAGCAAGGCGCTATTAGTGACCGGGTAACATTAATGGTTGACGCTAAAGAAATTTATTATCAGACATTATTCCCGGATTTAATTGCAATGTCAAGCAAATTAATACCTCATGACGTTGCGAATTATACCGATACATATACTGATAGACAAAAATTTACTGAAGATGAATTAGTGGGTTATACGTCGATGACAATAGTTAAGCCGTCCCCGTTAATTAACACTATTGATTTTGTAAAATTTATAGCTAAAATAGTCGTAATAAATACAGTTACTTATGCTGAATTTATAGTTGAGCAAAAAACTGTTTTAGCCCCACCTGGTAATTTTTTAAACTATCCATTTTTAAATATTGTACAAGCGAAACCGATTATACATGTACCAGCAAACGAAATAAGAAAAAATATTGTTGCAAGACAAGCATTAGGGATAGGCTTATCCTCTTATGAATTTGCATATCCGTTCTTAAATCGTTGGGAATATTGGGAGGCATTATCCACGGTATCTTCTAATTTTTTCAATAGTGCACAACCAAACAACGGATTAAATGAAGATTGGCAGCATTACACAGGTGGCAATTACACAATGCAATATCGTTTTGAATTACACACTAAAATAAATTCGGTGCCTCAAATTTATCTCGATAAGGTTAATTTTCCAATTTATGATAGAAATTTGGCGGGTGAAAATACAATAGGTCAAATAGATACATATGATGGCGCTACTCAATTAATTGACGGATCAGGAAATAAATATATTTTAGGTTACAAAAGCACATTAGTACAAGCTATATTTCGAAATACAGTTGATGCATTTGATCCAACCGATACCGTTGTTGTAATTGGTATTGAAGTTTTTGAAGGTGGCATTGGAGCTGGTGGCGTTAACGGAAAACGTCGAATGTCCAGTAAATACGTTAGCGATTCTGATACATTTTTTATACCATTAACTGGGGAAACAAAAGTAAAATTAACTTTTTCGGCAACTGACACTATTTGCACGGCTGAAACTGAAATAGATTTTAATAGCTTGAATTTATCGACTTTAAAATGGAAATTAACGGCTCGTATTTATGGTGATGGAGTAAGTGGAACGCACGGAACAATTATACATGGCCGTAATTATTTAGGTGATCAAAACGTTACTTTAATTCCAACAAATCCAATCGATGAAACTACTATTGTTTTACCAGCCGAACGATTAAATTGTTGTTCTGATTTAGTTTGGCGCGTACTAGCAGACGTAAATACAAATGAAGAACTAAAAAACGACGTTAATAGTTTTATAAAATGGTACAATAAAGACATTGTAGATACTGCAATTGTTTCATTAGTTCAATCTGACGGTACAATAATTCCATTAACAGGAGATTCAACTTATGGTACTCCTTATGATTATGGTTTTGAAATTATACCAGGCGTTACGAAAAATGGATATAATGAATCTGCAGTTGCCTATGTAATTGATTGGAAAAAAATATTAACCGAACTAGGCGAAGATACTTATTACATACAGTTTGATGCGACAACTATATTTGGAGGAACGGACAGTAAACAATCGGAAACATATTGCTTAAAACAATATACTTTAGAGCGTGCAAATGGAACGGTTAGAATCGAATACTATACAAACGGATTACTTGGGCGTAATGATAACGATAAAAAACTTAACGATTATTTAAGTGCAAATTGGTACAACCAGCATAGATTTGATGGTGTTTTTCATTATGTAAATTCAGCTTATAAGACTGATGAAATTGTTTATTCAAATGGACTAAGTGAGTTTGTGGAATTGGAACAAACGCCAGAATATACATTGAAATTAAAACCTATTCCTGTATTTAAACATGATATTTTACGAACTGATATTTTAATGTCAGATCAAAAATTAATTACAGATTACAATACCAGAAATATTGATAATTATTTTCAGAAACAAGTAATAAATACAGGCGGTTATGAGCCTCAATGGCACCCATTACAATCAAAATTAGCTAGTGTTGAGTTGAAATTCAAACAAGCATTTAATAATTTACAAAAATTTAGAAGTTAATGGCACAGGCAATTGTACAATTAGGCGGCAAAGATTTAGCTTTTTTCAATGCTAATCCGACATTAGTTTTAGAATTAAATCAACATTTATATTTATTAGATGGGGCAGCTCCTTATGAATCAGCCTTTGTTATTGGAGATGGAGTGACCGCGTTGGCAGTTTTGCCGTGGCGCGGGGTTGTTTCTGCCTTAACTACTCCGTTTGAATTAATGTCAACAATATCAGGAACAACACTAAATTTAGCTCATACTCCGATATCAAGACAAAATTATTACTTAAATGGTCAAAGGTGCGGAATAGGTGCGGGTAAAATAATTTTGTCAATAGTTGGAACTTTAGTAACTTTCGACCAAGATTATACGGGTTCAGATTTCGAAGAAACATATGACTATTAAAATTAAAACAATGAAAAAAATAACATTATTACTTGTATTTATTAGTTCAACTATATTTGGACAAGGTATTTTATTAACTCAATTACAGAAAATAACACCAGGGAATGTGCTTATAGGAGTTGGAACTGGAACAAATGGAGTTATTACTCAAACTAACACTATTCCATTTTCAATGATTACTGGAACAACTTCATTAATAACAACAACAAATTCAATCACAATAAATGGAGTATCTAAACCATACGGAGCGACTACTCCAACATTCACGGTAGGAGACTTATTCAGCACATCATCCTACACTAACCCCTCATGGCTATCTTCGTTAGCATGGTCTAAAATAACAGGGACGCCTACAACTATAAGCGGTTATGGAATTACAGACCCTTTGATTAACGGCAATTTAACAACATATAAAATACCTGTTGCTGTAAGTTCAAATAGCTTAATAAACGGAACAATTAAAGACAGTTCCGGTATAGTTTCAATAGGCAATACTACTGATTTAGGAGTATCGGAATCGTTTAGGGTTAAGGGACATTCGGTATTCCAAAACCTAACAAGCACTTTTGTCGGAATGTATTTTCAAAATCAAGGTGGTTATGGCGGTGTTATTAGGAATTATGTAGACCGGACTCATTATGATTTTGACAGGCATATATTTGAAAAAATAGACATGACTACTTTACTTGATATAAACGCCTACGGAAACAATGAAGCTAGTTTTAAATACAAGGTCGGAATAGGTGGAAATTTTGATCCGGCTGAGGCGTTACACGTTAACGGAAATGTAAGGATAAATAATTTAACGGCTAGTAAATTAATATATTCTGATGCTTCAAAAAACATAGCTGATTTAAATATAGGTAGCGGATTAAGTTTGACGGGATCAACTTTATCAGCAACAGGAACAAGTAGCACAACAATATTAACAGCTTCAACAAATATTACAATAAGCGGTTCAGCCCCAAATTATACAATAAGCACTCCAACTCAAACAACGGGATTAATTGGCTTAACAAATTTATTAGCAACAAGTCCGATTAACTACAATAATAGTACGGGTGTTTTTACTATTCAACCAAGTTCAACAAGTCAAAGCGGTGCATTAAGCTCAACTGATTGGAATACATTTAATGGAAAACAAGCCGCTATAAATGGAACAGGTTTTATAAAGGCAACGGGCACAACTATCAGTTATGATAATTCAACTTATTTAACGGCTGCAGGTGATGTTTCGGTTAGTGCAACTCAAACATTAACTAATAAAACTTTAACAGCTCCTTCAATTTCATCAGCTACATTAACGGGTATTACAACCCAGTCAACAACAAATTATACAGGAGCTGTAAACGATTTTAAAGGAGCTGATATTGCTAGTTCTGCAACCGTAGCAATCGGAGCAGCTACGGGTAATTATGTTCATATTACAGGAACGGTTACAATTACAAACTTTGACGCGGCTCAGGCCGGCACAATGAGAACAACTGTTTTTGATAATACGCTAACAGTTACAACGTCAACAAATATAATTTTACCAAATAGTTTAAGCGTAGCAACTTCTACAAATGACGTTGCGATATGGCGAAGCGAAGGGTCGGGAGTTTGGAGGTTAATAAATTATCAAAAAAACAGCGATACGTATTTAACATGGTCACCATCGTTTACGGGATTTAGTGCAGACCCTAGCGCTGTAACCGCAAGGTATACGGTAATAGGGAAAACGGTTACTTGTTATTTTGTAGCGGCCGCAGGAACAAGTAATGCCGCTGGCTTTACTATGACTCTACCTTTTACTGCCGCTAATACAAATGTGCAGCCTAGTTTTGCAATAGTTACAGACAACGGAACAACAACAACCGGCTATATTAGAACGGCTGCAAATAGCAACATAGCTACTGTATTTAAAGGAGTTTCAGCAACATTTACAACCTCCGGGTCTAAAAACACAAATTTTACAATGGTTTATGAAATGCAATAAAATGAAAAAAGTATTGTTATTTATCATATTATGTTCGATTGGTTCTTTTGCGCAAAGAACTATCGTTAACTCATTTCAGAAGCAATTAGTTTTTGACGGGAATAGCTTATTTAATAGATCAACATCCAATACTACTAGCGGATTCGGTGCGCCGTTAGCTTGTTATTCGGCTATGACCGGAACAAAACCACCTATTAGTTATTACGCATTAGGAGGCAGAACGGTCGCTCAATTGATTACTGAATTTGGTACAAAAATAGCGCCCTATATTCATCCAAATGATATTGTTGTTTTTAATGAAGCGACAAATTCATTACAAGGATTACAAAATCCCGACTCTGTTTATAACCAAATTATTAGGTATAGAAATTTAGTAAGAGCTAAAGGTGCAAAGATTATAGTCTTAACATTGACCGCAAGAACAACCGCGGCTGGATATGCTAATTTCGAAATAGATAGATTATATTTAAATAATTTAATTAATACGGGTGGGGCATTTGATGGAATATGTGACACTGGAAATGATAGTCATTTTAATAGTCCAGTTGCTGCATTAAGTGCTACTTATTATGATCCTGACGGGCTTCATTTTACGAGTACCGGATATACGTTATACGGACAATTAATACAAGCGACTATACAATCATTTTTTTAATAAAGAACACGAATATTTAAAAGCAGCTTAGAATTATGAATCCGCAACAAGAAAAAAAACTAAACGAAGTTCACGATGCCATTGTCGGGAACGAATCTATTGGTCATAAAGGAATTATTACCAGACTGATTGAAGTTGAAGTTGAAATGGAAAAAAACAAGCAGATTAAAAACAAAGTAATTGGAGGCGTGGTTACTGGTGGTTTTTTTGGTAGCGGAATTGCAACATTAATACATTATTTATTTAAATAAAACAGAATGGCATCATTTGAAAAAGCAATTGCAAATACATTTAAGGCTGAGGGAGGGTTTCAGAGCGATCCAACTGACACGGCCAACTACGTTAACGGAATTTGTATTGGCACTAATCGAGGGATTTCTGCTTCTGGCTATTATGCTTATTTTAAGCAGATACCGACAGTTGAAGTAATGAAAAACATATCTATTGAAGATGCTAAAAGAATTTTCAAAGGGAATTATTGGGATAAGGTTGGTGGTGATTTTATAATAAATCAATCGGTTGCCGAATTAATGTTTCAGTTTATTATAGGTTCAGGAGCTTCACAAATTAGCGACATTAAAGATATTGCTAATGGCATAGACGATAAGGATTTAATCATAATGGAAAATGATAATCCAATTATACAACGTGAAATTATTATTATTAATGCATTGGATCAGGCTAAATTTCACGCCGCCTTATGGAAATGGCGGTTAGCTTTTTATGACTTGGTTGTATTGAAAAATCCTAAAAAAGAAAAGTTTTTAAAAGGGTGGCAAAATAGATTATTAACACATAAATTTATAGCATAAAATAAACTCTTAAAAACTCAAAACAATGGCACAAATCAAAACATCAAAACAGTTCGCTATCAATTGGCTAGACATTGCAAAGGCTTCATTAATGGCTGCTTTAACTCCAATGCTTGTATTAATTCAAAACAGCTTAGATGCAGGTATATTTGTATTTAATTGGAAAGCATTAACAATGGCTGCTATCGGTGGCTTTGTAGCTTATTTACTTAAGAACTTTTTTACTCCGAGTAAAATTATTTTAAAGGGTGAGGATGTTGATAAGGCAGTTGAAGATATAAAATAAAAAAGCCCCGAATTACTAAGGGGCTTTTGATCTATATTTTCTTCCGTCTGCTTCGGCGGCCTTACAATTGGCAAGGTTATCGGCTTTTAAATACTCACATAACAAACTCTTATTAGTTTAATTTTTCAGAGATTCAAATATAAACATTATGAACGACAACGACAAAGAAAACAAACATTTGCACCGAGATTTAATTCTTTGGTCATTAGGAGTAATTGCATTCCTAATTGTAATCGTTTGCATTACTTTTAATTGTGGTGGTAAAGTTGAGCCGAAACCAACATTCTACAAAACAACCGATACAACCACGCCAAAGATAATTCAAAACAAAGCCGATATAAAAGTTTTAAATGATAGCGTACCAATTTACCGGGCAATGCTTCAAAATGCCACTAACAGCAAAAACTATTATAAGCGGCTACATAAAACTACCTCTGATAGCCTTTATGACCTATCAGACAGTATCGGGAAAATTAGACTATCAATACTCAACTCTATTAAATTGAAGCAAGACAGCGCACACGAAGCTGAAAATCAAGCTAATTTATTAACCATTGTAAATGCTTTTAATCAGATCGGTGAGTATCAGGAAAATGTTAGTTTATTAGAATCTCAGCATGTAATTGATACTACTAAAATAAATTACCTATTAAACGATTCAATCCCTAAAGTTAAAGCCTCCGAATTTAAACGAGGTAAAAAAGTTGGCAGAAAGCAGGGTTTTGTTGCCGGGGTTATTGTAACTGAGGGAGTGAATGTTGGGGCTAAATTGATTCCTTAGCTTAACTCTATTTTATTTATTAAATCAGGATGAAACGGACTATCTTCGTGAGCTAAAACAATGGCTAATTCATATCCACATAAAACGTTTATTCCTCTATATTTTAATGTTTCGTTTTTAAATTCAGTTAAATTTAATCTATTGATTTTATTTATTAAATGTTGAATCGCAAATTTAGGAATATACAAAACGCACTTATTTGAATCTTTATAAATCATTATAGGATTAGCTGTATCAATACATTCATTTATCTTTCTCTCAATAGTGTTTTCTATATCGGTCATATCTCTTTATTAATAGTTATTTTGTTGGAGGTGGGGATAAGGGTTAAAATAGATTTTAATTAATTCGCCATTTTTTATTAAAAAAATCTACACCATAAACATTATTTATTTTATAAAACAACCTTAACTTGTTGTGCAATTTTACCGCAGATGATTTTGATTTGCAAAAAAAACAAAATTGTAGTATTGTGTTTCCGGAGATATTAAAACCTATTATTTTTATATTAAATGGATAGCTATAATTATCTTCTACTTTTTCAATTGATAAATGGACTGATTTTAAACTAGGCGACAAAAATAAATCAAATACAATTAATTCTACTTTCTCCATCTTTTCCATTAAAGGCTAGTGCCATTTAGTTTAATTAAATAATTAGTAATATCAAGATCAATTCCTGCCATATGGTTATATTCTGGAGCGTGAAATCTTTTTAATAGCTCAATAGACTCTTTCAGTTGAAGCTTAAGTTCCGTTATCTCTTTCTCATTCAACTCTTGGCAGGATTGGAAGCCTTCAAATATTTCTTTAGCAGCGTCATTTTGACCATAAACAGTATTATGACTACAATCAACATGCTTGTCTATTATTGCTTCAATCTCTTCTATTTTCATCTTACTCATTTCGTGTCGGTTTTAAATTGTTTGAAAAGTTCGGTTATTTATTTAAAAATAGTTGATAAAGCTGAAATGAATCATATTTTTCATTTATGTTAGAAAATCTAATCCACACATCTGGTTTCGTTTCGTGAGGGAAATAAGTAGTGTTAATCCATTTAGCAAACTCAACCCCATCACTAATTGCTTTTGGAGTGGATTGAATGTATAACTTGTACCCTACTTTTATAACATCTTCTAAATAATCAAATTTATCTCTATTTAAACAATCTTGTCCTTGAGATAATATTAATCTATTATTTTTCAATTCTATTATGCCGCAAATTTCGCCAGTTGTATCAACCATTTCGTCACCAACTTTTAATTCGTTTCCGTCTAAATCCACCGACTTGTTATCGGGTTGGTGGTATTGTTTGCTAAACTCAATCATAGCATCAATCAAGTAAACATTTTCACTTTCTATTGCTTCTTTTGAAATATCTTGAGTGCAATGATTCCAATATAAATCTTTTAATATTTGTTCAGCTAAAAGCCTTTGCTCTTTATCTGTTAGTTCGTTTTTCATGCGTTAGGGGGTTTTGGTTAGTAGTTTTAATTCATTAGCCTTTGAAAAATATCTCGTATTAAACCTTTCGTTATGAGAATACATTCCGTCTCTTTTATAGGCTAAATCTTCAAGTTCTTTTAACTCTCTTTTTAATTTCTGAACTTTTTTTATGTCTTTTTTTCTCATCTCTTTTCTTTCCTTAAATTAATTACTACTACAATTGGGGGTTAATCTTCATAATCTACAACGCTTTGACAATTTGGTGAAGCGCAATGAATGTTGTGTAATTGGCATCCATTAGGCTTTAATGTTTCTTCACAAACTTTTCTAACTTGAAATGTACCAATCAAAGGCATCCAAGACGATTGACATACATTATTAGTCCCTCCTGAATAGTCTCCTTGAAGCTCTAATTCATTTTTGCGTATTCCGATAATTTCCATTGACTCCTTACCTTTATAAATGGTTTCGTGGAATACTCTCATTCCTAATTCTGGTCTTATTACTTGTTCTCGCTTTGTCATATTTAGTATTTGTTTCATTGGGTTATAAATTAAAGTTAAGGGGTGGGTTGTTTAAAGTTATCCGTTTTGTCTTTTATGTGTTCAAATAAATCCATTATTTCATTTGCGAATTTTTTGCGTTTTTTTCTTATCCATACACTACAAGCGTAATAACTTGCATGATCTTCTGGTCTTGAAGTAATATGTTTAATTGCAAATAATTCTATTTCTCGTGGTACTTCTCTATTTTTCATTTTATTTGTTTTTAAATTTATCTAATTCATTATTTAATTCTTTTTTTACATTTAACCAAAAGCCATATTGTACTGAAAATGGATTATTCATAAAATCTAAAAATATACTAACTGTAATTAACGAGTGTTCTATTGCTATTATTTTTTCATTAACATAAACTGATTCATCTAATTGTGATGCAATAGGATTTTCACATCTATAATGTAAATCAATTAATTCATTAACTTTTTCAGTTATATTCATTATATTTTCTAATTTTATATTTATAGATTTTAGGCTATTAATTGTTAGTTGATGCGAAAAGTTATTAGGTTCTATTTCTTTTAATTTTTCATATTTTTCTAATTCTTTTATAAAATTAAATGATGCATTAAACTCATCGGCAGTTATTCCATTTTCCACTTAATGTAAAGTAAATTTCTGATTAATAGCAACTTCTTTTCTTAAACTTAAAACAAAATTAATAGCTAAATCAACTGTTTTTTCTAAATCTTCTGATTCGATTCTCATTGATTTATTATTAAATTGAATGTAATATTTTTGCCTTGTTGTTGAAAATCCTAGTGTAAAGGTTGCTCCTGATGTTTCTTTTTGTAACTCAACTAATTTTTTTATCTTTTCCATTCTTACTGTTAGTTTTTTAGGTGGTTAATTAATGTATGCTTTCCGTTGATTGAAAACAATTTATCTGTTACAATTGTGAAAAAATCCATAAATTTCTTTGATGTATTTATTTTATTATCAAGCCAAATAATATCATCTATTTGACTAGTATTTTCATACGCTAAATGCCATTCGTCCTTTCCTTCATTAAAACTATTATCATTTGAAATAAATCTATGATTTTCAAATAGTAGCTCATACCAATAGTAATCATCTAAAACATACTTTTTAAATCCCATAAATATTAATTCACTTTCCTTCATCTCGTTATTATTTTTTAGTTTAAATTATACTTTTTAATTCCCATTCTTTTGAGTACTTAACTACAATGTCAAGTAGTGCATTAGCCTCATTCTCATCAATTGCCTTAATTGATATTTTTATATTGTCGTTTTCTGATAGAATAAAAGTGTATGTTTTCATGTTAGAATAGGTTTAGTTGTGGGTTTAAAATGGATCGTTGTCGTTATTTACAATGAGTGATTTGTAAATTTTATAATCAAACGGTTTACCGTATTTGTCATAATTATAAGTGAGGTACTTTTTAATATTATCTGTATTTTCTTTAGCCTGAATATTGCCAGGAACATATCCTAAATGTTCTTTTATTCTGTCAATGTGCAATCCGTGTTTTGTTATTCCTTTGCCGGCAATGTAATTTGTCTTTACGCAAAATTTTAAAAAGTATTCAAATGAAATAGTGAACGGTTTACCTCTACGCTTTGCGTTATTTTTAGTAACCGAATAAGCATATCTTTCAGGGTGTTTTGCTTTATACTTTCTCTTTATACACGTATAGCAATACTTTCCTTGTTTTGGTTTACGGTTACATTTTTTAGTTTCACACATTATGCTGAAAAATCTTTAATTAAACGAGAAAACTTTTTAAACTTATTATTTACAGATACCAACCACCTATTATATTTAACTTCATAAAACAACATATATTTTTTATCCTTTGCTTTTTTATATTGACGACAAAACGTTATAGGTAGTTCTTTAAAATAAATTACATCTTTCTGAACAGTTTTAGTGCAAATAACAGAATCGAATAATTTAGTTTTTTCTCGTTGTATCTCAAAAATACTATCTATTAAATCCACTTGTTTACCCCCCCCCATAACGCTTAGCCATCCCCTTACTTTTTAACTGGTTTAACTTTCTTGACTTGGTATTTTTTGAGAATATCCTTAAATTTTTTATCTATTTCATTGAACTTACTTACTGGCATTCTATACGACATAGTCATACTTTCTTCAGGATATTTTGGTGGTCTGGCCATATATTTTATTTAGTTAATTTAATAAAATCGTTTAAAAATGTTTGAGCTGTCTCTTCGCTAATAGTGTCAAAATACTTATCTCTATCCGTTTCATTATCGTAACCCATTTTTACACTCATTATTAACCCGTCTAAATTAAACGTTAAAACCAATAAAGGTTTATCGTTTTCGTCTTGATCGAAATCTTTTGATACAAGTACCTGATGTGTTGGTAATTCTATAATTCTAAATGATATTTGTTTTTTCATATTATTAATTTTCTGTAAAATTATGTAAACTTTATTAATTACGCAAACTTTATCCTCACTTCAACCCATTAAATTTCGTAAGTTGTTGGGGGTTAGGGGGATAAAGTTAGTTAACTTTTCTTTTTAGGTTTAATATTTTTCACTTCTCCAGTTGTTGTATTTCTTAATTGAATATTTTTTAATTCGTTTTTGCCGTCATCAATCCAAATAAACTTAACTTTTGCAATATCAGAATTTAACTTATCTTTATATTCGGGACGTTCTTTTAATTTAGCAAAAGTTTGATTAATATGATTTAGCCACAGTAAAAAATCTATTCCTAATCTTTCATAATTTTCAGTAGTTGAAATATTTACCAACTGTTCAATTGTTTCAATCTCGTATCTTTTAGGTTCTTTTTTCATTTTATTTATCTTAAATTAATTATTTTTTTAGTATCTTTTTTATAAATTGCACAATGCTTAATGTTTGCTACAAACTTTTCGCTTCTATGATATGGGTCGTCAATAGGAATAAGTTCCAGTATTATTTCAGTAAAATTAACATACGAAACGCTACATAATATTGGTGGATATTTATCGGTATAAGTATAATTTATTAATGTGTTTTTATTAAACTTAATCTTATCAAATTCTAATTCATCCATTTTATATTAATTTAAATTCAAAATGCAACAACTCATCAACACTAACCCCATAAAAACTAGCGTAAATAGTTAGCCATAAAATAGAGGGGTCGTTATATCCTCGTTCATGGTGGCTGTATGTAGTTCTTAATGGAGTGTAACCGGTTTTCTTTTTAATCTTATCGCATAACTTCTCCTGAGTTAATCCGCTTCTTTGCCGTAATGCTTTGAGGTTTTGGGTTAGTCTTATGGGTTGCATGGATATATTCTTTTTTTTCTAGGTAATAATAAAATAGCTGCTTTGTAAGATTCTATTTTTATATTTAATTCGATTATCTTTTCAGGATTACAATACTTTGATAAAGTTTCGCATTCTCTGATTTTATCTCTTAAATGTTTTCGGGCTGTTTTATTTGGATTCATAAATTAAGTCTTATAATTTCTTAATTAATACAATTTTCATAACCTTGTCATGTTGCATTAACTTAAATTCGACATATTCGTTTGCATTCATTTCACGGCCATACATAAAAATAAAACGATAAGAGTCATCTAACGAACGTTTATTATTTCCACAAACTATTTTAGTAAATTGTAAATGAAATCGTTGTATTAACTTTTCGTAAGTCGATTTTTCTCGTACTGGTTTTTCTTTTACAATTAAACCAGTTGATGTAATTGCAGATTTTAAAGCCTCAACTACCTTTTTTTGCCCTTCAATATTAATATCAAATTTATTTAAAGGAACATTTAAGGCCTGTTTTTCGTTAAAATCCTTAATCCTTAAAAACTCATTTGTCCTATCTGTTGAATATTGGTATATCCAACTAAATATAATTTGCCCATCTACACGATCAAAAGTTACCCCGTAAGCTCCTTTCTTTGCAAATTCAAACATTACCTTATAATCTTCAAATGAGAGATTTAAAGCTACCGTATCGTTTAAAATTAAATCAATGGTTGTATTTATTTGTTGAGGGGTCATATTTTTTCCCACATTGAAATAAACAGACGTTTCTGAAATGGCTACAAATAACAAATCTGTTAAAACTTCTTTTTGTTCGGCCTTTAATAACAACCCTAAACAATGGGATTTAAAGTAAATTGCTTGTTTGATCGTTCTGGCTGGACAAGTTTGCCAAGCGATTAAAGGCTTGAGTAGCCACATCGATGACTTCATTTCGTTTGTCATCAACTGATTTTCTGATAGGGTAATTTGTTTGTTTGTTTCCATTTTGATTATTATTTGTTTTATTTACTGCATCAATTACCCATCTTTTTATAGTGAGATAATCACTTTTTGTCGTATAACCTTTTTCTATTTTATAATCAGATAAAAAATTAATAGAATCTAAGGTTGTTTTTTCAGAGTGTTCTTTTACTAATTTTTCATATTCAATAATTGTTAAAAAAATATTTTCTTTATATTCTTTTTTAATATCCTTTTCTTTTATTTGCTTTGGTTTAGTTTCCTTTACTATACTTTGTGTATTAATGTCACCTTTAAGTGGTAATAAACTTAGTTTACGTACCCCTAAACTAATTAAAAGGAGTAATAAATCGGGATAAGTAATACATTTACTTTTTCTCTTAATGTAAGCATCTTCGATACTATCGACAAAATCCTGGCACCACACTATTTTATTTTCACTCCAAAGCACTTTGTCAAATTTTCCTAAGTCAACTAAATCAGATATAATTGATTGTAAAATCTCTTTAGAAACTTTACATTTTGCGCTCAAAAACATTAAAGTAGATGGTTTAGATAAATCTAAATAATGGTAATTTGTTTTTGCTAGTTCTCGGAGTAATTTAACGAAAGTCGCAAAACCATCATTTCCGTATGTTTCTTCAATGTAAAACATTTTATTCCCATCTTCACAAATAAAAGGGAAATAGTCAACATTGTTTCGTTCAGGTCTGGCCATTAAATAAAATATTTTTCAGGTTTAAAAAATTCACAAGTAACCGGCATTTGTATTTGATCTTCGAAAGTTTCAGGGTGCTTGTCTAAAATACCAGTCCTAACAACTTTATACGGATAAACTCCTTTTTGTAATTTATCGCAAAAGAATGAGTTACAACTTATTGAATGTTCACCATCAAACATATCATAATAAACAGTTGTTTTTGTTGATTTTATAAAATCACATCCTTGACAAGCAGCGAAATTTTTAGGATTTTTAGTACAATCAAATTCATGCTGAATGCAAAAATTCTCTTTTTGATACTTCTTTCTGCAATGTTCACAAATATAAAGAGTAACGTTTTCTTTAATTTTCATATAATTATTTAAAAGGAAAAACCCCTAAAGTTCGGGGTCGAAGTCCCTTACAATAGAGGTTTTTAAATAATGTGAATTAACATCGCTTCGACTCGATTTCACAAATTTAACATATTCCCCCTTACCCTAACAACTATTCTTTATTAGTTATTAACATTGTGAGGGAGGGCATTGTGGGTTAGTTTATTTTAATCCCGGTTATTTCCTCGAATTTAATTGGACAAAAATTAGGTAGTGCTGTAAATACTAATTTATTTTCATCAGTAAAATTATGCCATGCGTTTTTCCAAGCCTCTTTAATTGGAATGGTTTTTAAATAACCATCCGTAGTTTCTGCTTTTGGATTGTTTAATTTTTCTTCATCATTCATCATTGAAAACTGAATCCAAATAGTTGGATCAATGTTATTCATAATTTGACAAGCTTTGTGGTTTTCCCATTCTCGTACACTTAGGTCTGTGAGAGAATCGAACAGATATATTTTCGGATTTTTTTCGGTGCAAAATGCGCCCGAATTCCTATAGCCCGAATTACTATCGCCCGAATTCCTATCGCCCGAATTCCAAGAGCCCGAATTACTATCGCCCGAATTCCTATAGCCCGAATTACTATCGCCCGAATTCCTATAGCCCGAATTACTATCGCCCGAATTCCTATAGCCCGAATTACTATCGCCCGAATTCCTATAGCCCGAATTACTATCGCCCGAATT
>JAZKBU010000015.1:0-19068 GCA_040388375.1 Bacteroidota bacterium
TATTTTATAGCCCAATCCACATCTACCCTGTTTATCAAGACTATATTTTTTTTATACCGCTATCTCAAACCCACATGTTAACAGCTTCTCCACTGTTATATAGATGAACTTTTTTTATTCTCTAACCTTTTATCTGCTTAACAGAACCGTTGTTAATGCTTACTTCTTTACTGTTTTTATTTTATATGACTTATTTAAATGCTCTATATCTTATAGCTGTTGGTTTAAAATATTTATTATTGCCCATTATTTAATGATAATGGATATTGAAAAAAAGAAAATTGGTATTTTAGGTAGTACGGGTAGTATTGGAACTCAAGCACTGGAAATAGTAAGGGAACAATCTGATGTAATTGAAATTGAAATACTGACAGCTAATAGCAATGCTGAGTTATTAATAAAACAAGCGCTTGAATTTAAGCCGAACCATGTAGTTATAGCTGATGAAACAAAATACTTGCAGGTAAAGGATGCATTATTTAATGAGGATATAAAAGTTTTTGCAGGCTCAAAGGCTATTGCTGATTTAATGGAGATTACTTCGGCTGATGCTATTTTAACTGCTATGGTTGGTTATAGTGGTTTAATGCCGACTATTAAGGCTATTGAAAATAAAAAGAAAATTGCTTTAGCTAATAAGGAAACGCTAGTAGTAGCAGGAGAATTGATAACGCAACTTTGCTATGAAAACAAGGTTGATTTAATACCTGTGGACTCTGAACACTCTGCTATTTTTCAATGTTTGGTAGGTGAAAACTTGGACAGTATTGACAAGGTTATTTTAACTGCAAGTGGAGGACCCTTTAGAGGAAAAAAAAGGGATGATTTATTTGAAATAACCAGAAAGGAAGCTTTGAAACACCCTAACTGGAGTATGGGTGCTAAAATAACAATTGATTCTGCTACTTTAATGAATAAGGGGTTTGAAGTAATTGAAGCTAAGTGGCTATTTGGCTTACAAAGTAATCAAATTGATGTGGTTGTGCATCCTGAATCTATTATACATAGTATGGTTGAGTTTAATGACAGTAGTATTAAAGCTCAAATGGGGTTACCTGATATGAAACTTCCTATTCATTATGCATTTTTTTACCCTGAAAGGGTTAAGACTTCTTTGAAAAGGATGTCGTTTAAAGATATAAAACAATTAAACTTTGAAGAACCCGATTTGGATACTTTCAGAAATTTAGCACTTGCCTATGAAGCTATGGATAAAAAAGGCAACATGGCATGTATACTTAATGCCGCTAACGAAATAGCGGTAGAAGCATTTTTAAACGATAAAATAAAGTTTTTACAGATTGCTGAAATTAATGAAAAATGTATGCAACAGGTTAGCTTTATAGCTAAGCCTAGTTTAAACGACTATATAGCAACTGATGAGGAAACCAGAAACTTGGCTAAAACAATGGTTTAATATATGAAATACTTTTATATTTTCGCGACTCAAAAAAATCTTGTAATTAGAGATTAGTTAACAAAAAAAACATGCAAACATTAACAATGATAGCGCAAGTAATTGCGGCTCTTTCTATTTTAGTATTAATTCATGAATTAGGCCATTTTTTAGCGGCTAAATTATTTAAAATTAAGGTAGATAAATTTTATTTATTCTTCGACTTTTTATTTCCAATGCCTAGTGTATTAAATTTTGCTTTGTTTAAATTTAAAAAAGGTGATACTGAATATGGTTTAGGTTGGTTTCCTATGGGTGGTTATGTTCAAATAAACGGTATGGTTGATGAAAATATGGGTAACCAAGACTTAACAAAACCTGCAGAACCTTGGGAATTTAGAAGTAAACCAGCTTGGCAAAGAATGATTGTAATGCTAGGGGGAATTATATTTAACGTAATTTTAGGCATTATTATTTTTGCAGGTATTAAATACCATTATGGCGAACAATTATTAATAAATAGTTCGGTTAAACATGGTATTGTTCCTAGTGATTTTGCAAAGGAGGTTGGTTTTGAATTGGGTGATAAAATTATTAGTGTTAATGGTAAAAATATTATTCACTTGGAAGATGCTTTAAATAGTGATGTAATTCTTGGTGAGAGTGCTTCTTATGTTGTTGAAAGAAATAATGAGCAGGTAAGTGTTAAATTACCTGCTGACTTTTTAAACAAGTTACCTCGCAAAGCAAAAGGCGGTTTCTTCTCGCCAAGAATGGAATTGTATGTAGCTAAAACTTTACCCGGCTCTGCTGCTGAAAAGGCTGGTCTTTTAGCTGACGACAGAATTGTTGGCGTTGATTCTATATCTTTTAATTGTTTTGACGAGTTTCAACCTCTATTGGAAAAATATGCAGGCAAAACAACTAAGTTAACTGTTATTAGAAACAATGATACTGTTGGTTTGAATGCATCGATTGGAAATGACGGAAAGCTTGGATTTATGCCTACTGATAAAATGTGGAGGTTTGATACAATCAATTATTCTATTATATCTTCAATTCCTGCCGGAATTAACCAGGCTTATGAAACTATAGCGAATCAAATTTCGGGTTGGGGTAAAATATTTCATGGTGATATAGCTATTAATAAGGCTGTACAAGGACCTATTGGCATTGCGCAGTATTTTGGACCGAGATGGGATTGGTTAAACTTTTGGATGCTGACTGCTCTTATTTCAATGGGCTTGGCTTTTATGAATTTTTTACCAATACCTGCTTTGGATGGTGGCCACGTGGTTTTATTGATAATTGAAATGATTACGAGAAAACCAATTAGTATAAAGGTACAGGAGCGCGTTCAAACGGCCGGTACTATTATATTACTAAGCTTAATGGTTTTGATTTTTGGTAATGATATTCTAAACTTATTTAAAAAGTAATTCTCGGGAAACAAAATGTAGGCTAATCAATTAGTCTACATTTTGTTGTAACGCATCTTTTGCTTTTTGTAAGATGGCTTCAACGGAATCTTCACTTGGCCTGATATAGGTTTTATTCAGTAAATCAATGCTATCAAGCAGCTCAAAGTATTGGCTCTGTAAGGTGGTACTTTGTGATATGGCCAGCTCTATGGCTGCTGTTTTTTCAAGGGTGGTTTCCTTAAATATATATTCCAATAAATCGTCTTCGGAGTAGTTATTTTGCATATAAATCAGGTTTAAGTTTTCTATTTAACGAATGTATTATAATTTTAGTACAAAGTAAAAATGGAATTCAAATTTTAATCTTGCTTCAATTTCTCGTTAATTAAGTGTTTTTAACATATTTTGAGCAATAATCCATCTACCTGTTTGGTTATAATGTTCTGTTGTCCAATTCTGGTCTATATAATCTTTGCCTTTTACATTGGTAAAATTATCAATAACGGTTACACCTAAAGCACTGTATCTTTCTATTAAAAAGTTTTTATTTTCTATCATTAAATTAACTAATTCCTTTCCTACTAAGCTGTCTGCATACTCCACATTTTCGGGTAACAGATTAAATATTAATTTAATGTTCTTTTCTTTTACTGTCTGAACTATTTCATCGAAATTTTTAATTCGTGGATTGGTTACGGGATTTATTGTAAAGGCATAACTTTTTACGTAACTACAAGCCAAACTAATTTTGGGCATATCCCAATCGCCATTGGGTAACAGGTAGGTTCCATTTGCCATTCCATTATCCCAATCTCTTACATTTTTATATTTAAAATTCGATGGTACATTAATAAAGTCGTATTTCCACTGCTGTTCTTTATTGTAATTACGCAATTCTATTGATTTGTTATCGTATGCGTTAAAAGCTAATTTCAGGCGTTTTATAATGGGTGCACCGGGTTGGTACATGACCGCAGTCTGGCTTAATTTGGTTTCTAACTCTGAATTAATCCAATCGGCATTGAATGACCTTAGATTTAGTGCCACAATAATTGTTTTTACTTTTGTTTCTGTTTGTATATTTTTTATAAGTTGGGTATAAATACCTGCGTGCAGGGCTGAATACTCTACTGCATTTATTTTTAAAGGTGATAACGTATCTAACATTTCAGAGGTAGATAGAGTACATGTATCATTATCGGCATACCTTCCATTACTTGATTCTGCAAAGTATAAAACATCGCTTACTTGTTGTAAGCTATCTAATTGGAATAGGATATTGGCATCGAAATGATCTATATCTGAAAAATAGAAATATTTTTTATATACAACGTTTGATAATGTTAAGCATAAGGCTGCTACTATTAAGGTTTGACAAAGTTTTATAAACAGCTTTTTCATAATTAGAATTGAAAATAAATGAATTGAAAACTTTGTATTCCACTAAAAAGTAAAATACTTACACTTAATATTATATATAATACCCAGCGAATAGGTGTGTTTTTACTCTGCAAAAACACATCGAATCTGTTTTTGATGAGTAAAAATTCGAATATTATAAACAATAATACCATTGCCATTTGGCTTACCGGTAAATGGACTTGTTTGGTAGCTTCAAAACTATATTGGAAACATTGTAATATTACTTGTTTGGCTATGGTTAAATTAGGAGAGCGAAAGAATACCCAAATGAATGTGGTTAATAAGAAGGTTAAGATAATTCCTAAAAATGATATTGTTTTTGAGGTGGTAAATGTAGTTGGGCGAATTTTATGGTACAGGGCTTCTAATAAATAAAATGTGGCGTGTAAAAGCCCCCAAATAATGAATGTATAATTGGCTCCATGCCAAAAACCACTTAAACCAAATACTATAATAATATTAATAATCCACCGTAGGGTATTTACTTTACTTCCTCCCAATGGAATAAAAACGTAATCGCGAAACCAGGTTGATAAGGATATATGCCAACGTTGCCAAAACTCTTTTAAATTAACGGCAAAATAGGGTTGTTTAAAATTATCCATTAGGTGTATATCGAGCATTTTGGCGGCTCCAACGGCAATAGTTGAATAGCCATAGAAATCAGCATAGATTTGAATGGAAAATGCTATTAATGCCACCCAGGCTGAGCTTGAAACATATGTTGTAGGTGCTTGATAAAAACTATTTACTAGTGGTGCTAAATTATCGGCTACGCACATTTTTACAAATAACCCGTAAAGTATTAAACGCAGGCCCTGACTTATGTTTTTGTATTTAAATTTATGTTTTAACCTGAATTGATTGCCCAAATGTGAAAATCTTTCGATGGGACCTGCAATCATTTGGGGGAAAAACAAAACGTAATTGGCAAAATAGCCTATGTGTTTTTCGGCTACTTGTTTTCTTTTGTATACTTCTATAATATAACTTAATGATTGGAAGGTATGGAAGGATAAGCCAATAGGCAAAATAATTTCAATTGGGTGTAAATTATTGTAGTATGGAGCAAATACATCAACAAAAAAATTATAATATTTAAAATAGGCCAGCAAGCCTAAATTGCTTGTAATACTTACCAGTAGCAGTGTTACTCTTAGTGTTTTATTCTGCCATTTATCAAGTAGTAAACCTGTTGTATAATCTATTAGGATAATAGCATATAAAATAAGTATGTATGGTAGGAAGAATACGGAATAGAAATAGGTACTAGCTAAAAATAATAGAATCCAGCGCCATTTGTTTTTTAGCAAATAGTAAAATATGGTTACTATGGGTAAAAAGAATAAAAAATGTAATGAATTAAACTGCATTTTATATTTACTATTAACTTAAAAAGGATAACCTATACCAAAATTAAAAATACTATTGTCCCAATACCACGATAAATCTTTGGCATTTTCAATAACCCACCTATTGCCTATTGTTTGCGTTGGATCGTGTAAAGGAACTGCTGCATCTAACCTAAAAACGAAAATACTTAAATTTAATCGTACACCAATTCCTGATCCTACTGCTAATTGGTTATAAAAATTGGTTATATCGAAATCGGCCCCTACCCGCCCGTCTTGGCGTACTACCCAAACGTTACCAGCATCGGTAAACAGGGCTCCTTCTATAAATCTTTTGTATAAATTGAATCTATATTCGGCATTCATTTCTATTTTTATATCACCTGATTTATCTATTTGATTGGTGGTTGAATAAACTCCGGGACCTACGGAACGTGGACGAAATGCTCTTAAACTATTGGCTCCTCCTGTAAAAAACCTTTTCTCAAAGGGAATATAATCGGGTGAATTACCGTAAGGTAAAGCATAACCTACTGCTAACCTATAAACCATGGTATTATTTATGTCTATCCATTGATTATACCTACCGTCAATGTAGGATTTTACGTATTGAAAATAATTTAATCCTAATATTTCGTATTTATCTTTAATATTTCTTGATTCATCGGTAACTTTTGGTGCATCTAATAGCTTGTTTAATCCGGTGACTATATTACCTGCAAGTTCCAAGGCATCAAACCTTAAAAAGAAAAAACTTTTGCCTTTGCTTATAGGTTGGGTACTATAGGTTAACCCTAACCTGATATCGTTAATAATTAGATTATTGGCAAAAACATTTTGTAGGAATATGTCTGTTTTACTGCGTTCCTCTAATGAAGCATTATTAAAGCTTGTTTGTATATAACTTATTTCAGGGAAAGCAACGTAGTAAGTGGTTAATTTTCTGTTTAACTGATAGGAAGAACCTAATGTTAATACTCTTCTCTGGTAATCAACATTTTTTTCATAGATAATGGATGAGTTGATGATTGTTTTGGTACTGGCATTGTTAAACTTCCTATCTAATTTAGGTAGGAATAATAACTGGGGAATGATAATACTTGCTGTTAATGATTGCTCATTACTATTAAAAAATGGAGTTGGACTAATATTTTCTCCGCGCTGTGCCTCAAAACTTGTACGAAAACGGAACTGCAAAATTTCGCCATTGTGAAAAATGTTTCTGTCTGTTAGCTGAATAACTGCTGCTAATCCAAAATTTCGTGAACTTTGTGTTGCCACTAAATTGCCCTGATCACTTGTAATAGCCTGTGGTTCTATGGTGAAATCGTATTTACCCAGTTGTTTTAAGCTAATGTAAAAATCAATAAAATGTTGGGTATCATTTTCAACTAACGTAGGTGTTATGGTTACCAAACGGAATAGTTGTAAATCGTTAAGCCTGGTGTATGTCTTGTTTAAATTATTTTGCTGGAAAATTTCGCCACTCATTAAAAAATTCATTTTATCGAGTATGGTGGGGTTTATTTTACTTCCATTTGCCAGGTATTTGAAGTTTTTTGTTACAAGTGTATCGTACTTTTTAGTATTGTTTTTATGATTGGGCTCTACTTCTATTACCAAATTTCTAATGTAATATTGGTTAAAGGGTACTTGTTCTGTTTTGTTGTTTATATTAATATCTACAGCTAAATAATCTTCTGCGTAGTTGGTATCTATATTAAAATCAATGTATTCTTTGGCAAATGTATAGTAACCATTATTCCTTAAATTAGTGGTTATTCTATTTTGCTCGTTTAAAAAATCTTCTCTGTTAAAACTTCTTCCTATTTTAATATTGCTTTCGCTAATGGTTGCATTGATTAGTTCGTATAGCTTTTTATCAGGGCAGTTAACATTTAACTTATTGTATTTATACTGGTTATTGAGTTTAACATGGTAGGTAACGACTTTGCGTTCTTTTAAAAATGTTCTGTCGGCTACGGTGTAGGTAATTTCTGAATAATAATAGCCTTGTGATTTAAGATAATTACGCATGGCTCTTACGCTTGTCTCAATCATGCTCGAGTCTAAAATAACTGGAACGCTACCCAACTCGTCTCTAAAAAATCGTTTTAATTTTGTATCTTTTTTACCTGCATCGCCTAAACGGTAGAAGAATACATTTAATCTTACTATACCTAAAAATTTACTCCCAGGCTTTTGTTTTATCTGGCTTTCTAAATCGGATTCAAAAAAACGGCCTTTGCCTTTTTCTTCTATTTCTACTTTGTTTTTAACTAATTTAGGACCTTCGCGTTTATGAATTCTGCTTATATTGCACGCACTAAACAGGGCCCAACCGGCTACTATTAGAATAATATTTTTATGTTTAAGTATGCTTAGCAAATCAACAATTCAGTATTTAAAAGGTTTAAAAGAAAAATCAAACAGATACTCCGAAGGCTTTTTTTTGGCCGAAGGTAGTAAATCAGCTATTGAATTTCTTGCATCAAATTTACATATTGAAGCTATATATGCCACTATGGATTGGGCACTTATGTTTCCACAATATAAAAATGATGTACGCTTACAAATAATTTCTCCGAAAGAAATTGAGCAAATAAGCTCACTTAAAAGTACGCGCGATGTGGTATTACAAATTGCATTCCAAGAAAATAAAATAGAGCAAATAAACTTACAATCGAAGTTACATTTGGTTTTAAACGATATTCAAGACCCGGGTAATTTGGGTACTATTATACGCATTGCTGATTGGTATGGAATTAAAAATGTAGTTTGTTCGGAAGGTACGGCTGATTGTTATAACAATAAGTGTATTCAGGCTACAATGGGTAGCATAGCGCGGGTAAATGTTTTTTATACTGACTTATTAAACTGGTTACCAAATATTAAATTACCTATTTATGGTGCAGTAATGGATGGTAAAAATATAAATAGTGTTGGTTTTGAAAATGAAGGATTGCTTTTAATTGGTAACGAAGGAAAGGGTATCAATTCTAGTTTAATGCCTTATATTTCGGAACCTATTAGTATAAAAAGGGTTGGATTGGCTGAAAGTTTAAATGCTGCTATTGCTACGGCTATAATTTGCGACAGATTTTTAAATAGTTAAACAAGCAACCAAATATTTACTTTATTTGACTAACGGACAGCTAAGCATATTAGTTAAACTTATGAAGAGAAAGCTTTATTTTATGCTCATTTTGCTAAATTGCTTTGTTGCTAAATCGCAAGAATTGATGGTTTCTGGTGGACTTTCGTTGCCTCTTAATCCGTATTCGGGGGGTGATATTCTGGATAATAGTGATGGGCATGCTACAACTGGGTATAACTTTAAATTTGATTATATTTTTTTAAAACAAAGCAAATTAAATTTTAGCCTTGGGGCTTTTTACTTTAGCAATGATTTAAACACCAGCAACCTGGAAAGGCAATATAATAAGGCTTATGGAAAACAATCGGTATTTACACTAGTCAGCCCTTATACGGGTTTGGGTATTGGAGGCAGCATTTTATACTATATAGGTAAGCAAAACAGCAAAATAAAGGGTATTTCAAAAATATCGTTGGGACAAATGTTTGTGAACTCCCCTGAGTATACCGTAGTGGATAGTAATTATTACCAAAGGGTTTTAAGCAATGAAGCTTCCAGTACGTTTTGGGGTTTGGGTTTGGGTATTGAGTATAGTGCTAGCCCTCAATTGAGTTTAATTGGTTTTGTAGAGTATTTGTATAGTCGTGTTGATTTTGGAAATCCGAGGTCTAAAAACGCTGCGGGACAAGTAATTACTTCTACCAGTAATAGTACCAATGCGCAAGCTGTTATTAATTTAAATATAAATATAGGGTTAAGTTATAAGTTTTACAGCTACGAGGGTAAGTTGACACAAAAACTGAAACCGAAAAAATAAGCTTTATGTTTTTTAGTTTTATAAATAGTGTTTTATTTGACTAACGTAAAAACTATCCATTGCAGTTACTTCATAACAGGTATTTACATTTTCTTTTTATAGCCATTTTATATATTTTAACCAATGGTTATTTGTTTAATACGGGCGATCAGGCGGAGCATTTACCCCAGTTGTACCAAAAGTTAAATCCTGAACTTTACCCACACGATTTTTTCCTGACTTACTACAATCAAACTTTTACTGTAAGGTTCTATTTTGTAAATTTTATGTATGCGCTTGCACAGCTTTTTGGTGTGGAGTTAAGTTGTTTTTTTGTTTATATTATTTGTGTGTATTGGGCTGTAGCGGGTGTTTATTTTCTTTTTACCTGTTTTACTGATAATACTGCTCATACTTGGATAGGTGTGTATTTCTATTTATTCTTTGCCCGTTATTTTGTTATTGGAGGTAATTATTTTCAGGATGATATGCTGGTAGGCAGCAGTATTGCGGAGGTTATGTGTGTGTGGGCTTTCGTTTTACTATTTCGAAATAAAATATATTATGCTGCTTTACTGGCGGGCATAGCCAGTTTGTTTCAACCGCTTATTGGTTTGCATGTGGCATTTATTATGGGTGGAGCTTTGCTTATAAAACATATAAAACGAAAAGAATGGAATGTAAAAACTGTTTGGGAGTTATTGGGATTTACCGCCATTTATTTTGCTATAGCTGCTTTTGTTTTATTACCTATTGCTTTAAAACAATCGGGTTCTACAGTTAATAATGAAGAAGCAAATAAAATTTTGTATGAATACCGCGGGGCTTTGCATTATTTACCACAGCTTTTCCCGGTTAAGGATTATGTTTTAATGATTGGTTTTTTATTGGCATCAGTTGTTGCTATTTATTATAGCGCTATAATAAACAAACAGCTTTTACTCACGGTGATTGGCTTTACCATAACCTGTACTTTGTTGTTTGCAGTCTATTTATTGATTAATCCTTATTCAAACCTTGGCAAGCTGCAATGGTTTAAAACTTCGGTATGGATTAATTTATTGGCTGCGGTATGTGTTACAGGTATATTGCAATTCAAGTCAATAACATTTGGCAAACCTTTACTTTTTGCAGGTGTTGTATGTATATGTGGTTGGGCGGGTTTTAAAGGTTTTAAAAATTACACGCAAAACAAATTACCTTTTTGTAATACCAGTGAGCTAACTCTGGCGCATGAATGGATTTTAAATAATACGCCTGTTGATTGTATTGTTTTAGCTCCCCCTAATGATTACTCGTTTTCATGCGAAGCCAAACGCAGTATGCCTGTTAACTATAAAGCCATTGTACACGAAGCCCCTTATTTGCTCCAATGGAAAGCGGGCATGGAAAAATATTATGGTGTTGATTTTGCCCATTTGGAAAAGCTGAATTGTTTACCTGAAGCTGTTAATGGGTTTTATAAAATAAACTTTAGTGATTATGGCAACAAGGAAATTGATTATGTAATGTTAGCCAAACAACAAATACCTGCGGGATTGTACGATAACGAACAGGTATGTTTCAGCAATAAGGAATATATGGTACTTAAAATGAATAGGGCTGTTATAAACTACCGCGTTTTTTTAGCCAGATAAAGGTAAAAACAATAGCCATTATAAAGTATAAATAGGCTTTTCCTTTTACAAAGTCTTCGAAAAAGGAAATATAAAACCCAACCAATAAACTAATTATTGCAATAATAAGCCAATTACGCAGAATCCATTTTTCCATTGTTATTTTATACTTACTACTCCCCTAATTTTTAAAATTTTGTATGGATTAAATGCGGAATTGGTTTCCAGTCCATCTCCATAAATAATATCGTTTTTAGTGGTAATTTTAACAGCTTCGTTGGTGCTTATTAAATTGGTTTTTTCATCCCAAACCAAACTTTCTGTTCTTAAGGTATCGCCTTTAATGTTTACTACTATTACATCGTACTTGGCAGTCATGGTACGTTGCTGGTCATCGCGAACTGCGTATTTTGATTTAATATAACTGGTTATTTTTTTGTCTTTATCGTAAAAATAAGCTGTTATACCTTTTGTCATTACAGACTGGTTTCGTTTTTCATTATCGAAACGTTGCATAATGGGTGCAAATACTTTGGCTTTAACAAAACCTGAATCGGTATAGTTTAGTACTATATTGGAACCTTCTTCCATAGGCAAATTATCGGCAGCGGTAATTACTCTTACTTTTTCTATATTATCGTTTTTACATGCTCCTAACAGCATACATATTGATACTAAAAATAAAAATGTTTTGCTACCTATGTTTTGCGTATTAGTCATATTTATAATATTTGATAAACCATTTATCAGAAAAAACTACGCCTATTGTAAACCGCATATACTCCTCGTTAAGCACTGAACTACTTGCCCCACGGGTAAAATAATCAAAGCCTAAATTAATACGTGAGAATTTCCTGTATCTGTCTCTGTCAGCAATAGGTATGCCAACTCCAAAACTGTAGCCAATTACATTGATTGATTGTCCGTTTATATTTAAATTGGTTTGCTCAAATCTATAACCTGCTCTGTACTCTAATCGTTTTAAATAATTGCGGTTATCTTCTTTTAAGTCCGGAATCCAGCTACCACCTATTCCAAAACTTAATGAGTTTTGCAAAGCATCGTTTATTCCAAAGTGTCTGAAATCTTTCCAGGCTGTAGTGGTTACATCGGCACCAAGCGACCAATTTAAAGCTGTAAACCCAACACCATATTTTAAACTCATGGGCATGGTGTAAACACCTTTTTTGTTATCGTCTGTTTGTATGGAATCGCGCGCATAATCAACGCCACCACGTGTTAAGGTACGGAAAGAGTAACGCTGGGTAGCATTTAAATCTGTTTGTAAATTAAAACTAAAACCTGCGTTAAAACTTACATATTTTTTTTTGCCTTGTACAAATGCTTTGTGCTCAAATCCATTGCTGTCAACTACGGTTTTATACCATGGTATGCTCATGTTTATACTATCAAAATGTGATTGTATTCCGTAATCGATTAAAAAACCTCCTACATAATCTTTTCTATCAACAGCCCAGTTAAACATATAATAATCGCTTGGAATGGACTGAACTATTTGGGTATTAATCTGACCGAATAAATAACCCACGTTTACACCTACCGAAAAATTCTTGTTTATTTTAGCTCCCAAGCCAATATAAGCACGTGTTAATCCGCCTGTACCTATTTGCGAAAGATTAGCATTGATTATTCCTGAAGTATCTGTTTGTATTTTATTGACACTGGTTACATTGTAACCTACTGATGAGTATGGAGCTGCACCAAAAGCAAAACCTATTCCTTTTTTTGAAATGCGTCCGCCTAAGTTAAAATACGATAAGCCTGAAAGTGATGCATTCATTTCGCCTACATTGCCTTTAAATGTACCGCTGGCTAAAGAGGCTCCTGCTTCTATATTGGTTTGTAGCAAAGCGCTGTACGAAGCCGGATTTAATGAATTGATATCGAACCCGCGTCTGATTCCCTGACTTAACTGCCCCATATTGCCTAAAGCAACGGAGCCATAGTATTGTAAATCGCCAGGACCATAATATGAATAAGGACTTTGGGTTAAATTTTGTGATTGTGTGTTTGTTATAAACAACAAAACAAAAGCGATGAATATAGAGGTGCTTTTGTTTATTGAAAATAAGAATTGCCTAACGTGGGCTTTATACATTGTATGTTAAAATTTTATTGAGACCGAATAATGTTAAATAGGGATGCGCAAATACGCTTTTTTTTAGGTGTTTTTCAAACAAAAAACAATCGCCTCCACTTAATAATAGTTCGGTGGTGCCAAACTCTGTTTCATATAGGTTAATGCGTCCTTTTATTTCTTCTAACATACCAATAAAAGCACCGCTTTGCATACAGGTTTCGGTACTGTTTCCATTAAAGTGGCCGGGCTCTGTAAAATTTAACAGAGGCAGTTTTTCGGTAAAATGACTCATGGCTTGTAAACGCATATTTAAACCGGGCGATATAGCACCGCCCAGGTATTGTGCTTTACGGTTAACAAACTCAAAGGTTACACAGGTGCCGCAACTAACTACCAACACGTTGTTTTCAGTAACATAATTGGTTGCTGCTGCTGCCAGTGCTATCCTGTCCACCCCTAATGTTTGTGGCGTAGCATATAAATTTTCAAAAGGTAATGGAGTACTGGCTGTTAATACCAATGTATTGGTTTTTTGCGCCAGTATATCCTGAAGGTTTTGATTGCTTGCTCCTACCCTGCTTATAATGCTATGGGTAATGTTATATTTTAAAAGTAGCTGCGCTATTGTTTCGCCTGATAAATGTTCAACAGCAACAGACTCTAACAAATCAGCCTGGTTAAAAACGCCCACTTTGGTTTGGGTGTTGCCTATATCTATGCATATATTCATCATAGCGCTTAAATAATCATTCCTATTTCTTTATGGGCAAACAATTGTACCGTTTGACCAATTAGCACCTCTAACAAGCCTTGTTTGTTTACGCTGTCTATTTGCCCTAAAACCATTTGGTTATTAATGGTAAAGTAACTGGTTTCGTGTTTGCGGAACAAATGAGCGTTATAGGTTTCTATTATTTCGTCCCACTTGCCTGCCTTAATGTTTTCATACGCCATGCTTAACTCTTCCAGCAAAACGTTTAATACTTCTTCTATTTCAAATGGGGTGTTTATTATATTGTTTAATGAAATGGCATTTTTATTGAAAAAATGTGTTTGTTTCACATTTAAGCCTATACCTACTACAGTTTGTTTAATATTTTCGCCCTGTATGGAGTTTTCAATCAGTATACCTGCTATTTTTCTGTTGTTAATATATATATCGTTGGGCCATTTAATATAACATTTGGTTTGGGCTAACTTAAATACTACCTGCTGCAATGCAATGCTTACGGCCATATTAATATAGGCTTGCTGCTCAACGGGCACTTTATTAAATTCAAACAAAATACTGCACAGCAGGTTTTTATTCACTTCGCTCTCCCATACACTATTGGCCTGCCCCCTACCCGCTGTTTGGTACGCACTGTAAACCACCAAACCATTTTGAGCGGGTAAGCTTTTAAGGTAATTATTGGTTGAATTTACCTGATTTACAAAGTGTATTTGAAATTGAATACCTAACAAAATTTTTAAAACGGTTTTAAAATCTTACTTTTGGCCCGCAATATAGCAAGATAAAAAGAAGAAGAGCATGGCAAAAATACCAGCAAAAAAAACAGCCGCAAAGAAAGCAGCCCCTAAAAAAACTACTACAAAGGCTACTGCAGCTAAAAAAGTAAGTGCAAAAACCAAGACCACTCCTAAAGAAGATAAAATTAATAAGATAAGCGATCCAACTGAATTTTTAGCTTGGGCGGTAGCTCAGGGTATGTTTGAGAGAAAAGCCGAAGACATTAAAATTTTAGATATGCGCAAAGTAAAAGCAGCCAGTGCTGATTTTTTTGTAATTAGCCATGCCGAAAGCGATAAGCAGGTAGAGGCTATTGCACGCAGTGTGGATGAAGAAGTAAAAAAACTAACCGGAGAAAACCCTTGGCACCGCGAAGGATTGGAAAATATGGAATGGGTTTTATTGGATTACTTTAATGTAGTAGCTCACGTATTCCAACGTGAGAAACGTGAGTTTTACGGAGTGGAAGAGTTATGGGGCGATGCGACCTTAGTTGAATTTAAAGGAAAATAATAGTTTAAACTTAAGCATTTACAATTAAACAGGCTGTAAAAAGTTACTGTAAAAGTCATGAAAAAAATAGGTGCATGATATTACATTTGCAGCCCTAGAAAAAAATATGTTAGACAGAAACACACTTATAGGCTTTACGCTTATTTTGGCCCTTTTAGTAGGTTGGGCTTACTTTTTAAAACCTAGCGATGCAGAAATGGAGGCTTACAAACGCCAACAGGATAGCACTAAAATAGCAGACATTAAGCAGGATAGTTTAATCAGAGCCAGTTTAGATACTGCTCAAAGCAAAAAACTAACTGCTACTACTGATAGCAATGCCGTAAAAAGCACCTTTGGTTCATTTGCAGCTTATGCCAATGGCAAAGAAGAGTTTACCAGCATTGAAAACGATGAACTAAAAATTACTTTCAGCAACAAAGGCGGTAGAATATATAAAGTACAATTAAAAAAGTACCTTACTTACGGCAAAAAGGAATTATTGTTATTAGACGGAGCAGAAAACAAACAATCGTTTGATTTCCCTACCACTGATAATAAAATTATTAATACCGCTGATTTATACTTTGTGCCTACTTTGGGTGCTGATGGTAAAAGCTTAAGCATGAAGGTAAGCTTGGGTGCTAACCAATATATTGAGCAACTGTATGCTTTTGACGAGAACAATAATATTTTAAAATACACTATTAATTTAGTTGGATTGGAAAACATTATTCAGCGCAACAGAACCAGTATTGACTTAAACTGGACTGCCAATATCAGACCACAAGAAAAAACACGTGAGGCAGAAGAGCGCGTTTCCACTATTTATTACCGTGTAAAAGATGATGAGCCAGCTTCGTTATCGGAAAACAAAGAAGTAAAAGAAAATATTACCAGCGATTTGCAGTGGGTTAGTTACAAGCAACAATATTTTAACCAAACCATTATTGCCGATAAAGGATTTACCGATGCAGTTTTGGAAACTAAAAACGATCCTTATAAAAACAATATACGCAACTTTAGCGCTGTTTTAACCTTACCGTATAACCATACTGCCAATGAAAATTTCAGTATGAAAATATACTACGGGCCTAACCACTACAAAACTTTAGAGAAATTAGGTATTTCAATGGAGCGTATTGTTCCTATGGGCTGGGGCGTTTTCCGTTGGGTAAATAAATATATTGTAGTTAACGTATTTTCTTTCTTAAGTAAGTATATTGGTAGTTTTGGTATTATTATTTTAATACTTACCCTTATTATAAAAACAGCCTTATTGCCTTTGGTATACAAAAGTTATTTAAGTGCTGCTAAAATGCGTTTATTGAAACCTGAGTTGGATGAAATAAAAGAGAAAAATGGTAACGACATGACCAAAATTCAGCAGGAGAACATGAAAATGTACCGCAAGGCGGGTGTTAATCCGTTTGGAGGTTGTATTCCGGTATTGTTACAGTTACCTATTTTATTTGCCATGTTCCAGTTTTTCCCTTCGGCTTTTGAATTACGCCAGCAAAACTTTTTATGGGCAGATGATTTATCAACGTTTGACAATGTGTTCACCTTACCTTTTCCTATTCCAATATATGGGAGCCACGTAAGTTTATTTGCTTTGTTAATGACTATTTCATCTGTGGCTTATGCCTTATACAATAACCAGGCTACAGGTGCTACAGGACAAATGAAATGGTTAGGTTTAATTATGCCGGTAGTATTTTTATTTACCTTAAACAGCTTTGCGGCAGGATTAAACTACTACTACTTTGTATCCAACCTAGTAACCATTTTACAACAGTTAACCATTAAGTTTTTTGTTGACGAGAAGAAACTACACAGCCAATTGCAGGAGAACAAAAAGAAACCTCAGCAAAAATCTAAGTTCCAGCAAAAACTGGAAGATATGGCTAAGAAACGTGGTGTTGATTTGAATAATATGGGTAAAAAATAAAAGCTTTATGGCTTATAGTAAAAGGTTGGGTTTATAAAAACCCAACCTTTTTTGTTTACCTGCTTTTTAAAAATAAAAGGAATGTTACTTTTGGCTCACAATCCATCCATATATGTCGAATATTAATTTAATTATTGAAGAAAGAGCGGCTGATATTGGCCATTTTCTGGTAGGGCGTTTATTACCCTTTCGCCAAAAGCGCATGATTGGCCCTTTTATTTATATTGACCACATGGGGCCGGTAAAGCTGCACGAGCGCGATAACTTTGATATTTTACCACATCCGCATATAGGACTTTCCACCCTTACTTATTTGTTTGAAGGCAGCATTATGCACCGCGATACTTTAGGTAACGAAGTGGAAATAAAACCCGGTGCTGTAAACTGGATGACAGCCGGTAAGGGAATAGTACACTCGGAAAGAACACCTGAATACTTACGGCATGCCGATAAAACCATGCATGGCTTGCAAATATGGGTGGCATTGCCCAAACATTTGGAACAAATGGACCCTGAGTTTTTCCATATTGAGGAAAGCCAAATTCCTGCGTGGACAAAAGATGGCGTACACTATAAACTGGTGGCGGGCGAAGTAATGGGTCACCGCTCAGCCGTTCCTGTATATAGTCCTTTATATATGCTCGAAATAAAAAGCACTGTTACCCAAACCATCAATCTTGGTGAGCATTTGTTTGGCGAAAGCGGCTTGTATATTTTGGAAGGAAGTATAGAGAGCGATGGACATACGTATGGCCCTAAACAAATATTAGTGGCTAAGAATGCTACCCTTTGTGAATTTACCATAGCTGCCAACAGCACCATTTATATTTTTGGCGGAGAGCCTTTCCCCGAAGAAAGATTTATTGACTGGAACTTTGTTGCCTCCAGCAAGGAGCTGATTGAAGCAGCTAAACAGAAATGGATAGCGCAGGCCTTTGATAAAATTAAAGGTGATGAAGTAGAGTTTGTTCCTTATCCTGTTCGCAAAAGGGATTAATCTCCTCGCTGCCGGTGCGAGCGTCCGCTCGTTCCAACACTATATGTTGTGCCATTGCAGCCGTCCTCGCCTGCAATAATTGTTTCTCCAATACCTGGTCATGGAATAGCATTTTATTGAACCCTTTCAGGGTTCTCTTCTTTGTTTAGCTCTTTTTACCCGCAGGCTGCCACCCACAGTTATTGATATTATACCCCTTCGGGGTAATAGCTATGTTATGGTATTACCACATAGAAAACATTACCCGCCAACACAATAACACGACACCGCAACACAATAACATTACATTTCAAGACAATAACATTACCCGTCAACACAATAACATTGCATTGCAACACAATAACATCATTCGTCAACACAATAACATGACACCTCAACGCAATAACATTGCATTGCAACACTCAAACATTACTCGTCAAGACAAGAACATTACACTTCAACACAATAACATTACCCGTCAACACAATAACACTGCATTGCAAGACAACAACATTACACCGCAACATAATAACATTACATCGCAACACAATAACATTACATCGCAAGACAATAACATCATTCGTCAACACAATAACATGACATTTCAACTCAACAACGTTGCTTCGCAACACTAAAACATGCTGCCATTGCAGGCGTTCTCGACTGCAATAATGGTTTCCTCTTTCTTATTTCGATACTTTTTGCATTGCAAAAAAAGTATCCAAAGGGCTGATGTGTTGTTGGTCGGGAGACACAACAACGGCAATGCTTCTGCCCGCTGGCCGTCCCGATAGCTCCCGATAGCTATCGGGATTGTCTGCCCTACCCGCGCCTGCTATTGGGGTTTATTGGATGGTTATGAAATTTTGTGGAGAGGTCTTGAAAGATAGTTGAGAGGTGTTGCGATGGAGCTGAGAGGTGTTGCGATGTTGTGGAGA
>JAZKBU010000015.1:19168-25680 GCA_040388375.1 Bacteroidota bacterium
GGTGTTGAAACCTAGCTGAGAGGACTTGAAAGGTTGTGGAGAGGTCTTGAAAGATAGTTGAGAGGTGTTGCGATGTTGTTGAGAGGTGTTGAAACCTAGCTGAGAGGACTTGAAAGGTTGTGGAGAGGTCTTGAAAGATGCCTGAGAGGTGTTGCGATGTTGTGGAGAGGTGTTGAAACTTAGTTGAGAGGACTTGAAAGGTTGTGGAGAGGTCTTGAAAGATGGCTGAGAGGTGTTGCGATGGAGCTGAGAGGTGTTGAAACTTAGCGGAGAGGACTTGAAAGGTTGTGGAGAGGTCTTGAAAGATAGCTGACAAGTGTTGAAATGTAGTTGGGAGGTGTTGAAATGCAATATTGGCGTATGCTATACCCTAAAAACAAACCCAAACCACATTAAGCCCTTTTAATAAGCGCAGTATAAATACCCTTTTTTAGTAGTATAAATACTCTTTTTTGAGGGGGTATGCTTACACCCCAAATACCGCTTTGGCTTTTATTTATTTTATTTTCAGCTATTTAAAAGCATTTTTTGCTTAATAACTTTACCCAAGTCTCCAAGCCATACCCAAGCAAGCCCTTGTTTTTGCATATTTTATAAATAGGTTTGAGTACAAGAGATATATTAGTACACTATGAGAATTAATAAAATAAAATTTAGCCCCTCCCAAACAAATGAAAGAGGTCTTCAAGAAATTAAACTTGATAGACTTGAAACTGTAGTTGCTTTAGTAGGTAAAAATGGTTCAGGTAAGACAAGAATTTTAAATCTTATTGAAAATGAAATTTCTTCAATTATAACAATAAAAAATATTTTACAAGGTAACATCACCAATCTTCCACATAATATTAAGCAATTATTAAAAAAACTCGAACCATATAAAGACTTAGCAATAAAAACATTTGAAATGCAAGAAATAACGGTTTTGAGACAAAAAAATCCATCTGATTCTGATTTAAAAAATGAACAGCAGCTAATTAGAAGTGAGATTATCCGTATTGAAAATGATTTAAGGCCTAAAGGCCCTATAGTGATAATTAGTGATAACCCTTTAACAGTGCCTCGATCAGAGCCTCCATCCAGAACATTGAAAGTATTAATTGATGAGATACAACCATTAGTTTCAAAACTTAAAACGGATTTTATTAAACGAATTAATTATGACCAAATAAAACAGCTAACAGATGTCATTACAGATAATGAGGATGAGGCAAATTCATTTGAACAACTAGTTGAAAATGTTTCTGAACAACTTGAATATAATGAGTTAGGTAGTATCTATAAAAGTTCATTGAGATTTTTAAAAAAATTACCCCATCAGCTTGTATCAGATTGGATAGATTGTTTAGGTGATATTAACAAATTTAACAAAAGACAATCTTACAAACGATTTGAATCACTTAAAGAAATATTTGAAAAAATATTTGGAAAAGAACTTGATTGGGAAATAAAAAATGTAAACAGAAATATAACTGATAATGGAGTTGAAAGTTTACAAGTTGGTATTTGGAAAATAAATGGTAGAGAGTTCAATTATCTTCAGTTTTCTGATGGTGAAAAAAGTCTCTTTGCATACGTCTTAATGTTTTTCTTAATGTCACAAAACAAAGACATACGATTAAAAGATAGTATATTAATAATTGACGAACCTGAATTGCATCTGCACCCTGATGCAGAAATTGACTTAATAAATGGTATAAGAACTATTATCAATGAAAATGGTCAACTATTTATCGCCACACATTCATTAAACATTTTATCTCATTTAAATTATGAAGAAGTTTTTATGGTAAAAGATGGTCTTATAAAACATCCATCAAATACTATACAACGTGAAGCATTAAGTGAGTTGATGAAAATTGAAGAACGAGTTCTAAAATTAACAGAATTTTTAAACTCCATTTCAGAATGGGCTTATGTACAATTTATGATCGAATGTTTTACAAATCCAGAAGTAATTGAAGTTGCTAAAAAAAATGACCCACAAGTAATGTCTCTTAAAGATATTGTGAATAATACTGAAGGTATTAAAAAATCCCTCCTGCTTGATTTTGGGGCAGGTAAGGGTCGTCTTTATGAGCAAGTAATGCAAGACGAAAATTTCAGAAAGAAAATTGACTATTCAGCATTAGAACCTAATACAGAATTTCATACAACATTAAAAACTAAAGGCGTTAAAACAATTTATGAATCTTATGATAAGATACCAAATCATAAATTTGACTTTGTTGTACTATGTAATGTATTACATGAAATTGACATTACCGAATGGATACCAACACTAAACAAAATAATTGACTCTTTAAAAGATAATGGTTCTCTCATAATTATAGAAGCTAAGCACCTTAAAAAGGGAGAACAAATAGATTACTCAGGATACTTACTATTAGATGAAAGTGAATTAAAAATATTGTTTGGTTTAAAAGAGAATCCATCAACACTAACTCGTAAAGATATTTCTGATAATATAACATGTGTTTTAATTTCCAAAAATAAGTTAAAGCCATTAACTAATAATAATCTATTAAATACTATACAAGCTTTAGAAGAAAATACTCTGAATAAAATACAATCAATAAGGGAATCGAAAAATGATGATATATCCCATAATAAAAAGGGAAGAACCACTGCATTTCTATCACAATTACATATTAATTCGAGACTTACGCTTAAACGATTACAACAAATCTCTCAAAAATAATTATGAGCAATACATTTAGACACAACGCTAGTTTTGGTAAACGCATGGAGTATTTTGTAATTAGTAAAATGCTTGAGCAAGGACTTGATGTTTATATTCCCCTTATTGACGACTTTGGTATTGATGCTATTGTTAGGAAGAAGGACGATTCGTTTGTGGAACTGCAAATCAAAGCCCGTTCAAAATATGTTGCGTTTGGTGACGCTGCTCTTTTTGCAGCAATCACTCACGAACCAAGAAAGAATTATTATTTTGTTTTTTACTCTCAACGTATGGACAAAACATGGATACTTTCTTCAAAAGAATTTATTACCGAAGCCCTCCAAAACAAAAGTGGAAAGAATGAAGGCAAACGTTCAATTTGGTTCAACGGGAAAAACACTAAGCTAAAACTTGAACATCCGCATCCACGATTTAATAAGTATCTTCACATCAACTTTGATATATTTAAATAACTAAATACTTACAATTAGTGCTCCGCTAGAGCGAGCGGATGTTCGCTCCAATGCAAATAACATTTTATTGAATCCTTTCAGGGTTCTCTCGTTGTTTGGCTCTTTTGCCCGCAGGCTGCACCTGCGGTATTGGTATTATGTTCCTTCGTGGTAAGCAAAATAAACAACTGTTATAAATAAGCCGCCAATGCCTGCGAGAGTTCTTGGGCGTTTACCACGCCTGCCTGTCGCCAGAGTATTTTGCCTTGCTTAAATAATATGAAGGTAGGTATGCTTTGTATACCATAAGTAGCAGCTACGGCCTGGTTTTTATCTACATCTACTTTAATAATGGTCAATTTATCGCCTACCTGCTTTTTAAAGTTTTCCAATATGGGTTTCATGGCATGGCAAGGGCCACACCACTCGGCAAAAAAATCGACCAATAAAGGTTTATCTGCTTGTATTAATTCGCTAAAGCTGGCCATGTTGTTTTTATTTTGTTTTATGGTTTGCCGGGTGGTAGCTATACCCTACTTAATCTTATTCTGCAAGCTACTCCATGCGCCACCGTTGTATACCTGTGTATAGCCATTTGATTTTAAAATAGATTTGGCGGAAGCACTGCGCATGCCGGAAGCACAGCAGGTAATAATGGGTTGGTTTTTATCTTTAAACTGAGACAACTTGCTGCCTATTTCGTTTACGGGTATATGTAACGAGCCGGGTATATGTCCGCTGGCATACTCTGCTTTGCTGCGTACATCTATAATTACAGCTCCTTGTTTTACCAGTTCGGCATAGTTAACAGCAGGGCCTAAGCCTAACATTTTTTTTATAGCGTTTATCATCGTTGTTGAATAGTATATGGTTTATTTTTTAATAATATTGGCAAATAATACGCCCATGAAAGCACCATACAAGGTACTGTTTATGGGTTTGGAAGTAATAGCACAGGTGCCCGAAGCACAACCTATATAATAGTAATAGGCATAACCTAAAGCCGCTCCTGCTACCAAGCCTATTAAACTCCACATGTATTTGCGCAAATAAAGCATAATGAAAGGGTATTGTTTAGTTATTTTTTCTTACGGGTGGAGAAACCTATGGTATAATACAGCGGGCAAAAATTAATGAGGCTGGTAAATAATAAAACACCTGTTAAGGCTCCTAATATTAAAGCGGTGGCTCCATTGATAGCATTGGTAAAATACAAGATGGCTACTATTACAGCCGATAATGCCCTGGCTATTCTGTCGGTATTGTTCATATTTGATTTCATAGTGGTAAGGGGGTTATGCTTAGTCAAATATAGGGGTATGTTTGCCGGCTTTTTGTTATATATGTTATTTTATTTGTTGATAGTTGTTGGCTTACCGATATGTCGTCCCTAAAGGGACTGATGGGTATAGAGCGTGTGTTACCTGTTACCGATGTTTCGTCCCTAAAGGGACTGATGGGTTGTGTTTGTTTTGGTGACGGAGTGTTACCGGGGTATCGTCCCTAAAGGGACTGGTTGGGGGTAGCACGTGAGTTACCTTACCGATATGTCGTCCCTAAAGGGACTGATTGGTAAACCTGCGTATGAATAGTCCCATAGGGACGACCTATTGGTATTGACCGACTGCAACGGTATTCACATAAGTCCCTTTAGGGACGAAACATTGGTATAGCCAAGCTACTAAAGAACGCACTTAAGTCCCGTAGGGACGAAACAGTGGTGGAAATAAAAAATTGGTTGGGACTATACTGCATAAAAAAAGCTTGCCTTTTTGGGCAAGCTTTTTTGTTTGTATATTTTATAAGGTTATTAGCAAGCTTCTATTACGATAGCTGAAGCGCCACCGCCACCGTTGCAAATACCGGTAACACCTATTTTACCTTTTTCTTGTTGTAATACATGAACCAAAGTAGTTACAATACGTGAACCGCTGCTTCCCAGTGGATGACCAATAGCTACTGCACCTCCGTAAACGTTTACTTTTTTAGGGTCGATATTTAATAGCTGCGTATTGGCAATACCTACTACTGAAAATGCTTCGTTTAGTTCAAAGAAATCAACATCTTTAATATCAATACCTGCTCTTTTTAATGCTATTGGCACTGCTAATGCAGGCGCAGTGGTAAACCACTCTGGTGCTTGTGCGGCATCGGCAAAACCTAATATTTTAGCCAATGGTTTTAAGCCTAACTCTTTTACTTTGGCTCCGCTCATTAACACCAATGCGCTTGCTCCATCGTTTAAGGTAGAAGCATTGGCAGCTGTTACGGTTCCGTCTTTTTCAAATACGGGTTTTAACGTTTTTACTTTATCGAAGTTTACTTTGGTATATTCTTCATCGGTACTTACCCAAATGCTGTCTTTACCACGTTGTGGTATTTCAACAGGCACTATTTCTGCATCGTATTTTTTTGCCTGATGTGCGGCTGCAGCCAGGGTATATGATTGAATAGCGAAATCGTCTTGCGCTTCGCGGCTTATGTTCATTTCGCGGGCACATAATTCGGCTGCGCTACCCATGTGGAAATTGTTGTAAACATCCCACAAACCATCTTTTACTAAACCATCGGTTAAAGTACCGTGGCCTAATTTATAACCTGTGCGTGCTTTGTCTAAATAGTAAGGTACGTTGCTCATGCTTTCCATACCACCGGCTACTACTACCTCGTTAATACCGGCCATAATGCTTAAAGCGCCTTCCATAATGGCTTTGGAGCCCGAAGCACATACTTTATTGATAACGGTGGCGGGAACGGTGTTGGGTATACCTGCAAATATGCTTGCTTGAGTGGCAGGTGCCTGACCTAAATTGGCTCCTAATACATTACCCATAAATACTTCCTGTACTAACTCAGGCGCAATGCCTGCTTTGCTAAGCGCACCTTTAATAGCTGCTGCTCCTAATTGTGTGGCTGAAACGCTTGCTAAACTACCATTGAATGAACCAATTGGCGTGCGCACTGCCGATACGATATAAACTTCTTGCATGATTTGTTTATTAAATTTTGTGGGGCGAATTTATATTTATAATACGAAGTTGAAAGCTATTTTTTAAAATTTAACCCACTGATTAACAACAAGGAATTATGGTCAGGAATAAAACACGGGTATCGGGTGTTGGATTCGACCTCTTCAAGGTCAATTGAATGGGTTGTTGTGTATTGGTTATTCCTATTTGACCCCGTTTGGGGTCAGGGAACTATTAGTGGAGCATATTTCGGCTTCGCTCAATATACAGAAACATTTATGTGGAGGCAATGACTCCGAAGGAGTCTAATATGAATAAAAAGACTGTTCTCTCCAAAAACATACGACCCTGAAGGGGTCGAACAAACCGATTATGTTGGTTATAAATATTCGACTCCCTTCGGGGTCGGAT
>JAZKBU010000015.1:25780-47681 GCA_040388375.1 Bacteroidota bacterium
AACCGTTTGTCGTTACGCTATTGGCTATTCATATTTGACCCCGTTGGGGTCGGGAACTATTAGTGGAGTATATTTCGGCTTCGCTCAATATACAGAAACATTTATGTGGAGGGAACGACTCCGGAGGAGTCGAATATGAATAAAAATGCTGCTCACTGCAAAAAACATACGACCCCAAAGGGGTCGAATAAACCTGGCAATTGTATTGGTTATAAATATTCGACCCGCTTCGGGGTCGGATAACCGTTTGTCGTTACGCTATTGGCTATTCATATTTGACCCCGTTGGGGTCGGGAGATTGGTTGTGGTGTTGGGTTATTGATATTTGACCCCTTCGGGGTCGTTGGGTTGTTGTTTCGGTCTGTTTGTAAAAGGGTGTGATATCAAAAAAAAGGCTGCCTTTGGAGGCAGCCTTTTTTATTGTTATCGGGTTATTGATTGGGTTAAAATACGAGTGTTACCCCGGCCAGTCCGTTGAAGCCATATACATCGTAATTGGTCCAGCGTTTGTAACGGGCGGCAGCCATATTGTTCAGGTTTATAAATATGGATATGCTTTTGTTGTAACGGTAATCTATACCCATGTTTAAATCAACAAACGGGTCTAACTTAATTTTTGAAACGGCATCCTGATTACCTGCATTTGGATTGGATAAACCGCCTGTACGCTCGCCTACATAAAATATATCGGCACGCAGTAAAAACTTATCGCCTAAGTTGTAGGTGGTGTTTAATTTGGTTTCGGTGCTTGGGCGGCTATACGGATTGGCTAGCTTGCTCATGCTATAGCCATAGTATTTGCTTACCAAGCCTAAACGCCATTTCTCCCCTACCTGATAGCTCACATCGGCACTTAAAGTAGTCAGGGTTACGTTGCCATTGTCGTAAATGGTTTTTTGGCGGTTAAAGGTATCTTGTATGTAAAACAATAGGTCGTCTATATTGGCAATGGAAGCATGTAAGGCGTAGTTAAAGTTATCGGCAAAGTTGCCCTTTAAGCCTACATACATTTCAAACTTGTTATTGGTATTTTGGTACGATGGATAACGCACAAACGGGTTTTCGGTAGTAATGCTGCGCATGGTGTTTACTTGTAAATTACCGGTAACACCACCCAATACAGTCAGCTTGCTTGGTATTAAGTGGTAGGCTGCTTCGGCTACGGGATAAAAGTAGTTTTTGGCATCGGTACTATCGGCAAACAAAGAGTAGTTAAACCCTGCTTTGATATAGAAATTATCATCGCCAATGTTTATACGTGGGTTAAAGGTAAAGGTGCTGCGTTGCATACTGGTGCCATTGTTTATATTGCTTATGCTGTTAATGGCAGTATATAATTGAAAAGGTATATCGCTAATGCTTTTGCTAAAGTTGCCGCCCAGCTTAAAGTTATGTTCGGTTAAATCGTAGCTGTTGCTTATGTTATAATAGTTTACATCTACTTTATAATTCAAGCTTGCGGTATCAGCCTTTAAGTTTTCTAAGCTGATATTGATATCGAACAAATTGTATATGTTTTTAAGGGTATCTTCTTTTACGGCTAAGCCATCAGGATAACCGTAATTGTATATAGCATTCCGGTAATATAAAGCGGAAGCGCTCAATACTGATTTATCGAACATACGTTTGGTATGCATGCCAATGGTATTGTTACTAAAATTATTGTAATCCCTATCGCCAGTCGATGAAAGGTGCTTGTAGAATATACCGTTGTTCCATGTTTTGTTGCGTACGCTGTTGTAATATATTTCGGCCAGTGGGGTTAAGTAGTTACCAAAACCTAAGCGCATATAATTGTTTTTTAGCTTGGGCAATAACATAGTACCTAAGCTAATGGGCTTTATGGTATAAATGGTTGGCTCTATACTGGTATTTAAATCGGGCACCATATAGTTAAAAGTAGGCTTGGTACTTTTTGGTTGCTCGGGGTTTGGGTTAACCGGAATTTTGATGGATTCGGATAAGGTGGGTACATACCTTACGGAAACATTTAATCCATCGCGTAAGGTGTCCTGCTGCGCAATGGCTTGTAAAACCAACAGGTTTAATGCTATAATGATATATAATTTAATAGTTTTCATTGTCAATTTGATTTAAGTGTTTGGCTATAATTAATCGCGGCTTTTTACTCTCTCTTCTATTTTCTTTTTCAAATCGGTTTTCACGCCTGCCTCTTCGGCCTCTATCTGTTTCAGCTTTTCTTCGGCTGTTAGTTTTAAATCGGGCTTACTGGTTTCGTCTATTATACTTTGTAGGGTTGCCTTGGCCTGAAAATAATCTTTTTGTGCCCAGTAGATATCGGCCATCAGTATAAAACCTTTTACTACCCATGTTTCAAATGCACTGTAAGTATCGTTCAGCTCATTGATGCTTTTGGTGCTGGCTTTATAGTCTTTATGTATAAACTGTATTAGGGCTATATTGTATTTGGATTCGGCTGCTATGGCTAAATTTATATTGGGCGATGTGCCTTTGTTTTCTTTTAACAGGTAGTTGAATTCGGGTAAAGCGCTATCGGGCTTGTTGTTGTTTATATAGTAACGGGCTATGTTTAATTTGGCATCCTGCAAACCTTCTTTGGTGGCTATGCCTGAATTTAAATAGCGGAAGGAAACTTGTGTGGCTGTATCCATTTTTTGTAATATGGTGGCGCAGCGCAACTGGCCTAATAAGGCTACCTGTAAATTGTTTTTGTTACCGGCTATACGCTCCAGGGCTGCATAGTATTCAAATGCTTTTTCGTAGTTTTTACGCAGGTAATAAATAACGGCACACTGACGTGTACTGCGTTCGGTATTGTCGCTGCGTATGTTGTTAGCGGTATATTCATAACCTACCAATGCATCGTCATAGGCTTTTAAATAGTAATCGCTTTCGGCTTTGAAGTAATATACTTTTGCTGTAAAGTAACCTCCGGCAAAACGGGTTAGGTAGGTGGCAAATCCCCTGCTGGCTTTCACATATTCCTTACCTGCTTTAACGGTATCTTTTTGCTGCAATGCATTTACGGCTGCCTGGTAGTTTACAAAGGCTGACTGAAAGGTTAATGAATCTTGTGCCGAAGCTGACTCTATTACATTGGGTAATCCTTTGATGATGTTTAAATAGGTTTCGCTTTCGCCTTTGCCCACTAGTATGTTTTTCAGTATGACTAAACCTTGTCTTGCTTCATCGGTACCGCCATAGGTGGTAGCCAAAGTGGTCATGGTTGTAATGGCTTCTTCATCGTTACCCATATTAAACAGGGTTAAGCCTTTGTTTACATACGCTTTCCTGATAAAGGCACTACGCGGATAGTTATTGATTATATTGTTAAAGCCTTTTAAAGCTTCGCTCAGGTTTTCGTTTTTTAATTGCTCATCAGCTCTTTCGTAAATAGCATCGTCAATAAATGTTGATTTTGGAAAACGCTCAATTAAGGTGGTCAGGGTTTGTATTTTTTCGTTTGGTTTTTTTATTACACCTTGTATCATGGCTTTTTGGTAAGTAGCATAATCGCTGCCATTCAAATCTTTATTGATTACTAAATTATAATACTCTATAGCCTTGGTGTAATTGGCACTGGCAAAATAACAATCAGCGGTACGTGTTACGGCATCGGTATATACTTCGGGGTTGGTCATTTGTGCATCGTGCTCTACGTATTTTTTAAAGTACTCTATGGCATTGTTATAATCTTCGGTTTTTAAATACGCATATCCCAAGCTGTATAATGATATATTGTAAAAACGGGTGGCTTTAAACTCTTCTATTTGTTGTGCTTTTTTAAAGTGGATAACGGCATTGGCATAACCTGTTTCTTTATAAGCCATTTCGCCTAACCAAAAGTGACTTAAACCCACCATTTGCTTATCGTAGCTGCCTGCACCAATTACTTTGTTAAAATACTCAGATGCTTGCTTGTAGTCGTTTTGCAAATACAGCTCTTCTGCACGGTAGTAATATACTCTTTGTAAAATGGTTAAATCTTTATCGTCCTTATCGGCTATGCTTTCCAGTATTCTAATGGCTTCTTTATAATTTTTACTGGTCAGCAATAAATTACTGATTAAACTTTTTGCTTCGGTTATGTAAGTTGATTTAGGGTACTTTTCAATAAATGAGCTTAAGCCTGCTAAAGCCCCTGTGTTTGACGACAAATCGTAACCCAGCTTAGCGGAGTTAAACAATGCTTCCTCATTTATTTTGCTTATAAAACCTAAAGCATACGCTTTATCGAAAGCACTGCGTGCATTTGGTTTTTTATCTACCGCTAAATAGGTGGTGCCTAATTGCAGATAAGCATACTGGGCTAAGGTATCTTTTTCATCGGTTACTTTTAAATAACTATCTATGGCTTTATCGTATTGCTTATTGGTTTTGTAAGCATAAGCCAAGCGGTAATAATCGTTGCGGGTTGGTGCGGTTGGTGCTTCGTTGGTATATTTTTCCAGGTAAGGTAATGCCTTTTGGTAGTCGCCTAAAATAAAATACGATTGCCCTAACATACCTGCTACATCTATAGCCACGTCTTTATTGGTTATGGTATCGCAGTAGGCTATTACCTGATTGTAATCTTTTTTAGCAAAGTAAATTTGCGCTACGTATACGTTGCTTAACGGACCAAATGTTTTGTTGTGTTTTATGCGTCCAAAATGATCTAACGCTTCATCGTAATTGTTTTGCCTGTAAGCTACATAACCGTAGTAGTAATTGGTGGCATCGTAATACTTGGTCTTTTCGTCTTTTATGTTTTTAAAAGCTTTTTGTGCTTCGTCAAACTGATCCATTTTAAAGTTGCTGTAGCCTTTTACAAAATAAAACTCCAGTAAGTCGTTGCCTGATAAGCTGGCCTCGGTAACTTGGTTTAAGTAAAACACAGCTTTCTTGTTGTCTTTATTGCGGTAATAGTACCTACCCAACTGGTATTTAGCCAGCACAGCTTTGTTGTATTGTGGATAGTTTTTAACAATAGCTAACAGCAGTTTTACTGCATCGGTATTGGCTAATTCCATGGCACAAGTAGCTGCATAGTATTTAGCGTTTACCAGATACACTTCGTCTTTACAACGCTCAGCAAACATGTTAAAATGTTTTTGTGCGGCTGCATATTTTTCTTTGTCAAAAAGCTCTAAAGCCCTTTGGTAAATGCGGGTTTCATCTTCGTAAACAGCAGTTCGCTGTGCACTTATCTGCGTGGGATTGAAAGTAAAAACAAGTATAAACAACCATAAAAAAGGTATATACTTTATATAGGATTTACATTTATTGAACATAAAATTGGTTTGATTTATAATTAAAAAATAACATCCAAATGTAACTGCCTTTTACAACTTGATAAACACAGCTATTTTGTGAGTGTATAGTTTGTTGTGCAATTGATTTTCGCAAGCATAAAAAAGGCTGTTAACTTGTGAGTTAACAGCCTTTTTAGTATGTGGTTATATTCTTATTTACCAAACAAACCTTTTAGTTTTTTCTTGGCTTCTTCTTCCAGTTGTTTTTTAGCTTTATCGGCCTCGGCTTTTGCTTTGGCTTCTGCCTCTTTTTTCAATCTGTCGGCTTCGGCTTTTCCTTTTGCTTCCAGTTCTTTTTTCTGTTTCTCCACTTCAGCTCTGGCTTGGTCTTCCAGCTCTTTCTTTTTGCGGTTTACTTCATCGCTTAACTGGTTTTTTAAACTGCTTGCTTCGTTTTTAGCAATATCGGCTAAATTGGTGCTTACAGTTGGTTTGGTAAATGTACCGCCAATGGTTAAACCTACATTGATTATTTCGTTCAGCTTCACATTGGTTCCGCCTTTTTGGTTTAACTGTGCTAATGCACCATCAATGGCCGCATTGGCTCCACCTAAATCTTTACGTGGTAAAGCCATGGCTCCTGTATAATCTATGGTTTGGTCTAAACCGGTTGAACCACCTAAGGTTAATGTTTTACCTGCTACTTTTACCGGGAATGGTTTGGTGTATACTCTGCCTCCTTTTACTTCGTATTTAACCAATACATTGTTTAGTTCCAGCTTGCGTAATTCATCGCGTTTCAACGCATCGGCTAATTTATTAAATACTTCTACATCGCTTACCGAAGCATGCGGTATTTGTAAGTCGCCCGATGCATATAACTTATCGTACACGGGTTTCATTTTACTGTCTAATTCAGTTGTAAATTTAAATACGGTAGTGCTGAATGTACCTTTCATTTTCTCCGCAATTGGTGCTATTTTTTTAATGGTGTTAAAGGTTGCAAATGCTTTTTGAATATCTAAATCTTTTATACCAAAAGTCATATCAACCGTTGGTTTTTTAGGATTGGTTGTTTCGTAATAACCATCCATGCTCATGGTACTGCCTAACAGGTTTAAACCTATTTTATTAAAGGCTAATTTTTGGTTGGCTACTTTTACAGCTCCTTTAAAGTTGGTAATCTCCATATTGGTGTAAAGTAATTTGCCAATGCTGCTGGTTAATGTAAAATCAATGCCTGCAGGAATTTCCACTACGCTCATACCGGCTGTATCGGCAGCGGCATTAGTTGGTTTGGCTTCTTCTTTGCTTAAAAACTGGTTAGCATCCATTACATTACTTTTAAAGTTCAGGTTTCCAACAAGGGTACCTTTTCCAACAAAGTATGGGAAAAAGTTACTTAAATCGCCATTCATTTGCATATCGCTATTGCCTATGGTAGCATCAAAATTACTTAAGGTAACTAACTTAGGATTGAATGCCAATACAGCGGTTTTTAAATTCATACCCTGTGGTAACTCTTTTGATTGGTAGGTAATACCACTGGCTGCAATGGTTCCGCTTGCACTAAAGTTTTCGAAATCTTTATTTTCAATAGCACTTACTTTTCCTTTGGCTGCAAAGTCGGAAGTAATTAATCCGCCTAGCTTAGTTCCTTCGGGCATAGGCACAATTTTCACTATATTATTTAAATTCAATTTACCTTTTAATTGCGCATCTATAAATGGGTCTTTTATTGGGTTTGTAGCTAATAATTTAGCATCAAACGGATCGCCTTGCAGCTCAAAATGTAAGCTTGATAAATCAATTTTGGTATTGTCTAAATTACCATCGGGATTGGTAACACTTAATTTAATACCTACGTTCTCCACAGGTGCAGGTAATGCAGGGTATTTAAACCATCCTTGCTCTACCAATAAATTAAAGGCAAAGGCAGGTAACTGCTTGTCATTATAAGTTCCTTTTGCAAAACCATCAAAGCCTAATTTTCCTTTTGACTGAATGTCTTTAAACGATGAGCTGTAAATAGCAGGAATCAAAGAAAGGAAATCTTTGAAATCGTTTTTCTTAGCTGCATACTTTATATCCATATTGATGTCGTCACCATTCATGGCTACGAAACCATCCATGCCAAACATCAAATCATTTAAGCCAAACTGGTTGTCTTTAAAGGTAAATTTCATGTCTTTCATATTGGCTTCTACTTCGGCCTTTACGGTGGCATGTACTTTACTTAAATAACTGATATTAGCCATTGCATAAGTTAGTTTTGTTATATCTAAATCATGGTTCATGGTAAATAAATCTTGGGTAAAATCGCCTTTTAAGGTATAGTTCATCCCTTCTATTTCACTACTCATATTACCGGCTTTGTCAATATAACTGATATAACCATTCTTAATTTCAAATACTTTTAACGATACATCAAACTTTGAAGGTTCAGCACTTGGTGTTTGTTGTGCCGTATCGGCTGAAGGTTTGGCTATATCCCAATTGGCTTTACCATCACTTAACACAATAGCATGTATACGGGGCTCATCTAAAAATACTTTTCTTATTTGTATTTGTCCGCCATTTATTACACTCATTATATCAAGTGTAGCTTCCAATTCATTTAAAGCAATCAGGGTATCACCTTCAAATTCGTTGATACCAACTAATTTGAAATCTTTAATGGATACCGTAAAATTAGGAAACGATTTGAAGAGGCTTAAGCCTATATCATCGCTGAATGAAACTTTTGCATTGATACTTTTGTTGGCTTCTTCTTTAGCCATGGCTAATATTTTGCCTTTAAACATAAATGGCAATGCAATAGCAGCCAATAGTAAAACGCCAATTACAATAAAACTTATTTTGATTATTTTTTTCATATTAAACAATTTGCTTTCGATGGGCGAAAATAATGCCAATAGCTTAATATTCTAGTAAAAAAGTAATGACTTTAGTAAAACAGGCCAGCCCTTTACAGTAAGGACTGAAACAATAAATAAATAGATGTGAAACAGGGGCATAAATACCTCATAAATCGCTTATAAAAACTAAACTACCTGTTCAGCCTGTTAGGAATGGCAATGGTAAACTCGGTTCCTTCGCCCACCACGCTTGATACGGTTATTTTGCCTTCGTGCATTTCAATGGTTTTATACACAATGGACATCCCTAAACCGGTACCCTCACCCACTTCTTTGGTGGTAAAGAACGGGTCAAACATTTTATTGACTGTTTCTGTATCCATTCCTATTCCGTTATCCTTAATAGTCATGATAAACTTATCGCCTTCTACTTTGGTTTCAACGGTAATTAAACCTCCCAGTTTTTCACCCCATTTTTTAGTAATGGCATAAATAGAGTTGCTGAATAAATTCATGAATACCTGGTTTAACTTACCCGGATAATGCTCTATAACACCTGTTGGCGCATTGTAATATTTTTCAATTTTAATTTTACCACCCAGCTGATTATTCACCAATACCAAAGTACTGTTGATACCTTCGTGCACATCGGCAAATTTTGTTTCAAACTCATCGGAACGAGAAAATACTTTTAAGCCTTTTACTATTTCGGCCGTTCTGCTTGCGCCCTCTCCTATTCCTTTCAGTAAAAAGTCAATCTCGGTTTTCAAATAATCGTACTCCACATTTGCCTTCAACTTATTAATTGATTTTACCTTCTCTTCCTGTGTTATCTCTGATTTGACCACTCCTTCTACATTGTCCATTAACTCCACCAACATTTTTACATCGCGTTTCAACGGATTGATGTTTGACGAAACAAAATTAATAGGGTTGTTTATTTCATGCGCTATACCTGCCGTTAGCTGACCCAGTGACGACATTTTTTCTTTCTCCACTAACTGAATCTGTGTTTCCTTTAAAACGGTTAGTGTATCTGTTAGCTGTGTATTGGCATTCTCTAATTCACTGGTACGTTCTTTTACTTTTTCTTCCAAAACCACGTTTTGCTCTCTGGTCATTTTTTCATTTAACAACGCAACTCTAACGGCTTCTTCTTTGGTTTCTTGTTCTTGAATTTTTAAAATATTGTATTTATCGGCCTGTGCTATACTTAACAATATAACTTGTACCGCACTACCATATAAAAGTATTTGTGATGTAAATATATTGTAAGGCAAAATACCTAAGTTGGTTAACACAAATAATATAATGGAAACAAATAATACTGACCATGAAATAAAGTAAAACATCGCCAACCGCGATTTTCTAATTACTAATTTAAGAGATATATACAGCATATAAATAGCAACTAAACCTTGTATTGGTTGCAAAAGTTCATACGCTAAATTGTATTTACCCATTATGCTTAATATGATAATTACAAAATATAAGGGATGAAAAAGTGTTAACCCTTTATTTACTTTTGGTAAAACTTCTTTTGTTCTCAAAAATGCTTTTGCATATTCAATTCCGGTAATACTTACCAAACAGGTAAATAGGTAAATGCCATTCTTTGCCAGAAATACGTTTGAAGGCCAAATAAATAATGTTGAATAACCTTGAAAACTAGCTTGGGTTAACAAAATAAATATGGTATGTAACAAATACCATATATAGCTTTTTTTATCGTCAGTTATGGTTACTGTAAGGAACAGATTATAAAAAAACAGGGCTAAAATAATTCCAACGTAAAACCCGAAAATGATAAATTTTAATAACCAAACACTACCATACTCTTCCTCACTCCGTAAATAAAGGGGTACAAATAATTGGCCTGAATTGTTTATTTTAAAATAATATGTTTTACTGTTATTTTTATCTATAGCCAGATTATAAACAAAAGCCGGAACTTGTTTAGCAGTAAAAAACTGACTTAAACTTCCTCTGCTTTCCGTAATTTGGTTTAAACTTCCATTGTTTTCTTCAAATAATATTACCTCATCTATATTTAGTTGATCAATTGAAAGCTTAAAATTATTTATATCTGATTTATTTTCCAGTTTAAATCGTAACCAAATGGTGGTTTCTGTTATTTTAAAATTGAGAAAATCTTTGTCTGATTTAATAAAACCCTGCTTTAAATTTATAGTTGATACGTTTTCAGCGTGAAGAGAATCTGCATAAAATTCTGTTTTATCAGCTAAATTTATCTCATTCATGTTCGCATTATCAATAACTATAGTTTGCTGCGCACTGACATTTATAAAAAAAGCCAATAAAAAGATTAAAAATAAAAACTTTGTCTTACTTATTAGCATAAATGTTATGATTAATTATTTTTAGTTCAAGTTGTAAGTTAATGTCAAATACCATACTCTCACCAACATGTATTATATTTTGATTTGGTTTGCCTACCATTGAGTTAATATCATCTAAAAACTTGGGGTCGGCTGATGATAAGTCTGATAAATTTTCGATTTTTAATGCGGTAGCTACCAAATCAAGTTTAGGGTAATTAAAGGTTCCATTTTTACCTATTTTATCTTCAATTTCGAAACCGGCCATTTGACACATTTTAACAGTGTAGGGGGCGCATAATACAAATAAAGATTTTAATGCTAATTGTCGGGCTAAAGAAACACCCACTTTTGTTAATATCTGGCTTAATCCTCTTCCTGCAATATACTTCGAATTCCAAAGTCCGCATAACTCACCGGTACCATAACTTTTATATTCATTCACCAAGTTTAGTACGCGTTCGTCAACCACTTTTATCGCATCTTCTAAAGGAAGCGGAGCATAATCATTGGCTATATGTATTCTTTCTCCTCCAAATATCGTTTTTCCATCTTCACTCTCAATAATAACAACATAAACACCCGGATTGTAAAACCATGATTTATTAGATGTCGTCACCTTTGTAATGCCATAATCCAGCAAAACATTTTTATGACCTTCGGCAAAAAGTTCACATGTTGCCTCATCGTCAATTGCTCTAAACGCTCTAATTCTTAGCATATATTTTTTTTATTACATATGGTAATAAAATTGTTTTTCTATGGGTTTCCTTAATGACCGTGCAGTAGGCTCTCCTGCAATATGCAACTTAAACATAAAAATAGCAGTTTCCTTACTATTTAATTGCCACAAGGCCTTAAATTCTTCATACATTTTGAGCATTAAGGCTTTAGAATGCTTATTAAATGTACTTTCATTTTCATTAGCTAATCGTGCAAACATAAACAAAGAAGCTGAAATTGGCTGAAAACAAAGGCCTGATTGATTGGCTTTAATCCATATACGTTGTAAGGCTGAGCCTCCGTTTATGTATGACATAGCCTCATCTGACGAAGCAGTGATTAAACCAATAGCCGATGAATTAATAACGCCCTTTGCCGATATTTTTTTAAAACCTGTACCCATGTTCCAGTTGCGTAAATAGGCAATGGCTTTTTCATCAGATGCTAAAAGTAAACCTGCTCTATCGCTGGCACTTGATTCCATTGTTTCTATATCAACACCATCAGCGGTGCTTTCTGTTTGCTCTTTATTCCAGCGTAATTCTTTTACAAAAAGATCGTAATGCCCTTGCGGATGCAATACCCTTAACATATCTGTTGTGGTTATAATTTCAGCCGCTTTTGTTAAATCATTCGTATCGCTTATCCACTTTAAACTTATTTCATTTAAAGAGGCAATTTCTTTGTTTAATGCTTCAAGCGTATCTGAACTTAAAGCTTGTTTGGCTTCTACTTTTCTATTCGTACCTCTTACAAAAAGGGATGGTAATAAATCATCTTTAGGGGTATTACTTTTTTCAAACTGTATAGCTGCTATTAAGTTATTGGTACTGTTTGGAACAAACGTTTTAACAATAGGTTTTAGACCATTTTCGCTTGCTTTTATTTTTAAGTTCTCCATAGCTGCACCAAAACCAATATAACTACCTAAATGCTTATAATCTAAAAAGGAATAAGAGGCTGATACTTCGTGGTATAAATACAGCGTACTGTTTTTCCATATCCATTTCCAGGGTTGCATATTGCCTCCGCTCGGTGCATGGCAGGCAGCTTCTACCATTGGTTTTAAAATAGCTAAGCTAACATCTTCCTTATGCTCTGTTAATGTTACTTCCGGATGTTGCAGGTTGGCAAAATAATCCAAGCCATTTTCCTTCGGTTCATCAATAGGATTATATGTATCTGTGTTACCAATTGGTTTTTCATCGGCAATCAACTCTTCCAAATCAATATAAAACCTACCTGATGCATGTAACTGATTGAGTAAAATTCTTCTGGCTACATCCGTTCCTAAAGCACCGCCCAATGCTACTGAGGAAGCTAATTGTGGCCAGGTAGTAATAGTTTGCTCTACCTCCAACATACTTGCTTTTAAACGCGTTGAAATAGTATCTGCGCCAACCATAGGCAATATATAAGGTATTTTTTGCTCGTTGGTTAAACCGGCTATTTTTTTGGGGTCTAAATCGCCAACAAGTCCATGTAATATAGGTCTGTCAGGTTCTAAATCAAACCTTTCTATATCCATCATTCCCCTATCGCTTGTATCCATTATTACGGGTATACCCAGTTCGCGTGCTTTGTACCTGCATTGAATCTTAATATCTAACCCATCGCACTCATCCACCAATAAATCAAGTTTGCCTCCTTCGTTAAAAAAGGTATCCATATTATCATGGGTTAAACCCTCCGGAAAACAAACTACTTTTAAAAATGGATCCATCTCCGCAATCTCACGCGCAGCCATGGTTACTTTAGAAATTCCTAAATTATGTACACCTGACCTAATTCTGTTCAAATTGCTTAATTCTAGCAAATCAAAATCGGCTAAGCGCAATTCGCCAAAAGTTCTTTCCATAGCCATGGTTAACGCTATGCTTTGGCCAACTGACAAGCCTATTACACCAATTTTCTTTAACGATAAAACTTCACGCTCCTCCGGGGTAATTTTATATTGATTTCTGTTTGTTCTAACTAAAATAAACTCTTCTTCTCCCAATAAATGCACCAATCTGTTGCTCCAGCTATAATAAACCCAAACGCCATAATCTGTTAATGGAATACCCTGTAAATGCTGATTAATCAGGGCTTCATATTCATCGTCTTTTAATTTAACTTTAGGGTGTTTTGATTTAATTAATTCGCGTAATTGGCTGTATATCTCGTCAAAAATGGTAGGTTTTTTTTCAGTAATTAATCTTTGTAGTTCCCCTGCTTCACTGGAATTAAGCTTATTAAATATTTGTGCGTTCAATTGAAGGTGCTCCATATTTTAAAATATCAAATTAAAATGATTATTGGTAATTATTTTAATTTATTTTTGTGTAATTTTGTTCGAAAATAGTTTTACAAGTCACTGTTAAAACAAATACTTTTGAACACTGTTAAATAAATAATTATGGAAACATCTGATATAAACGAGAAAATTAAAGTTCTTTATTTGGATGATGAAGAATTCAATCTTCATGCTTTTAAAGCAACATTCCGCTTTAAATATCAAGTATTTGTTACCACAAAAGCACTTGATGCATTGCAATTAATAGAAGAAGAAGGCATTTTCATCGTCATTTCAGATCAAAGAATGCCGGAAATTACCGGTGTTGAGTTCTTAAAAATGGTAGTAGGGAAGTTTCCAAACACAAAACGTATTATGCTTACCGGTTATAGCGACCACAGCGATACTGTTAATGCTATTAACGATGGTAAAATATGCCAGTATGTAACCAAACCCTGGAATGAAGAAGGATTGGATGCTATTATACAGGCTTCGTGCAAACAGTATTTTGAAGAGGAAGAGATAAGAGCAAAAGCTGACCAGTTAGAAGATGTAAGTAAAGAACGCGATCAATACAAAATAGAGAGCGATCAAATAGAATTTATGCTTCGTCAGAAACTATTGGAATAAAACAACAATTGCATATACAAAAAAGGCTGCTTAGTTAAAACTAAGCAGCCTTTTTTAATTAACTAAAATGTACTTATTAATGTATTACACTCATTGTTTTGGTTTGCTTTACTGAACCATCAATTACTATGGCATAATAATACAGTCCATTGGCCAATAATGAGCCATCTATTTCTATCTTATCAATAGGTTTATCAATTTTTTGGGTATATATATCCTGACCCAATACATTGGTAATTTTTAGTTCGGCCTTGGTAAAGTTTTGCCAAATTTCAAACTCAACTATTGTATTGTTATCAAAAGGGTTGGGATAGTTAGTCAATACAATTGGCGGCAAACCACTTTGCAACTGTTTTTGTAACTGCTCTTTCGTGGTTGTTTGTTTATCGTTCATTCCTATTGTATTGTTAGTCGTATTGATGGTGCGTAAACTACCTCCCTGGTGCAAGCTATCTATATACACAGTATCGCAATAGCTCCATGAACCACACAAATTAGAAGCCCACAAACAAACCAAATAGCTGCTATCAAAAGCGGGGAATGTATGAATGGCATTATAATCATAACTGTTGGTGCTTCCATCGCCAAAGTCCCAAATAAAGGAAGCGGTGCTGGTATTAGGCTCCGTATAGTTGGTAAAATAAACAGTACTGTCAAGTGTTAATGATTGAGTGAATACTGGGTTTAAAGCAGTATCCAGTAAGATGGTTATTTCATCAATTTCTGCGGTACTTGCTGTTATAACTGAAAGTATATATTTTGATGATTTTACAGGACTGTCTTTAGCTACAAAATAATTATTCCAACTACCTAATGACACGGTATCGTTATCGGTTATTTTACTCCAGGCAGTAGTAATTTCATTGAAATGATTGGCTACAAAATCATCATAAGCATTCAGTATATTATCCATGCAGGGGTCTATATTACCCCAATTATCTAAACTGTCTAAGTGGTCTTTTAAATCGGTATTACTTAATACGCTGCTTTTAAAATAATCTAAAGAGCTCAATGAGGGGTCGCTAAATTGGGTAAAATTAGTATAATAGGTTTGATACCAATGCTCCTTAAAAAACAACTCTTTTTGTACTGCATTCGTAAATAAATTATACAAATCGGTAGGGCACGAAGAAGCTGAAGCTGCAAAAGAACTATAATGCATAAAATGGGTAAAGTAACGGAAGTAAGTAGGGCTATTGCCTGTATTATGGTTACCATAGTAAGTCATAAATTGGGTGGCATCGTAATAGTTAAGCATACCTAATAACAAAGTCATATCATATGGAAACCCAAGCAATGTTTCTGAACTGTGTGCACTGTCAAAACAAAGGGTATCGTTATAACCCGCATTGGCATATCGGTTGTATTTAATATGTGCCGTATCTGTAGCCGTGCAAGTACCATTTTTAGCTATTAAAACATAGGTTATGCTATCCAGTGGGCTACTTATAGGGGTTAAGCTTGTGCTTGAATCGAGCCATGTAGCGGGTTCCCATCTAAAGCTATCGGCAGCACTTATATAACCATGTAATTTTACGGCTGTTGCCCCATTAATAGGTTGGGCATAAGCGGTTGGTCTTTCTAAAATAATATTTACGCCCGATGGTACTGTAACACTATCGTATTGGGTATAGGTACCGCAATCGTTTTCAATGGTGAGTGTAATGTAATAGGCTTTTCCTCCTTTAAAAAAGTAATCTTCAAAGCCAATAGTATCGGGTAAATAACCATAATCTGTTTTAGAGTATGTTGGCATCAATATGTTACGCGGACTATATAAAACAATGCTGTCTTGTTTTTCTGTTACCTCCAGCGCATACCTTACCATTTGGTTATTTAAGTCGGAAATGGTTGCATAAAAAGTACCAATACCTTCGCAAACGGTACTTGGTACGCTCACTGTAAAAATCGGTGCTTCTGCTGCATAAATATAGGCTACGGTATCGTGCAAAACACCACAGTCATTCCAGGCTGATATGGTTACACGATGGGTAGTGCCGGGGTCAAAATAATAAGTCCATTCATCGGGTGCATTTCTTGGTTCTTTGCAAACCGGGTCGGGTAATATACTATCTTGTACTATGGTATCGGTAATACAAGTATCTACCCAAATTTGGTGAGCGTTCAATATACTATCCATACGGCATACCTTAATTTGGTAGCGTGCATCGTTCAACATCCTGTTTAGTTTAATGTGCAATGGCTCTCCCGGGCATAAGGTATCGTTACGTGACTGAAACGTAGCAAAGGGCTTGGCAAAATTGGTATAACCCCACTCTTTGTTTACAAAGGGTGTGGTCGTATCTAAACCACAAATAGGATAAGTAAAAAAGGCATGGTTGGTATCGGGTAAAATGGTATCAGTTTGCAATATGGTTTTAATAGCAAAGTAAACACCCTCCTGAGCGGTGCCCGGTGGACTTGTTACGGGAATTAAAAACATATTTCTGTCCGTGGTGTCGCCTGCGGTTTTTCGGTATTCTATATGTGCATCTGGTTCTATATGTACATACGCACCCGGCTCTGCTATTATTTCTCCCCAACCCTGGCTGCAATTACCGCTATCGCCTATTTGTACAAAAGCACCTGCTTTTATAATTAAGGAGCCATTTTGCCTTACATAAATACCTCCTCCATTTTTTATATAAGTGTGGCTGCCTGGCTCTAACACCAAGGCGCTTCCGGGGGTAATAATAATAGCACTATTATTGCTGAAAGGAGCTACTAACGAATCTACCCCATTGCAGGTTTTATGTTCATAGGCTTTGGTTTGGCAAGGTCCTTCTATTATAATGGAGTCTTTGTTTTGTAAATAAACGCCCTCGCACATATCTATTTTTGAGCTATTGCTAATGCGCAATAAACCCTTTGGATATTGTACGGTTAGTTTATTGCCCAGGGTTTCTTTATGTCCTTCGTCCATATCAAAAGTGCTGTCTATTTTCATCCAGGTAGGCGGAAAATAACAGTTTAAGCAATTTTGTTTTTCGGTAACAAAAAAAGCAGTTTCCGTGGCAGGTATCAGCATGTGCAATACTTTTGTCAATGAATCGTACCTGCTGGGTATGGTATCCATATTGGGTTGCAGTGCTACCATATCAACCCCGCGCCCTACATCGGGTAAAAACAAAGTAATACTATCGGTACCTGCAGGGGTACTCAATGCTTTAATACGCGCTGTATAGGTATATCTTTTGGTAAAACCAATAGAGGCATCTACAGGAATGGTAGAGGCTATTAAATCAGAATCTCTATAGCTGATATAGGTTCCATTGTTTATACTTACGTACCTGATGTTGGCATAAGTAGGTTCGCAGTATTTATAGCCATTGGCATTAAAAGCAAGCGTATTGCGTTTTACAAAGGCTTGTTGTGCATCCAGTTTTATTTTATAAGTACTATGGCTTGGTAAGTTAAATGGATTGCTTACGCTATCAGCCACATTACCATCCCAACGGGTAAAATGAAAGTGTGAAGCGGTGTCATTAATAGATTTACTTGGGTTAGGTGGCGTATTTTTACCTGTAAATTTTGCTGTTATGGAAGTGTCTGTGCTGTTTATAAACCTGATAGAGGTTGTTACATGGTCTGCTGTTTCTTCTTTGGTTACCGTGGGCAGTGAATCAGCACACCTTTGCGGGAAGAGAAAGGACTGAAATATTGTTTTTTTGACAGGTTGGTGAATACGTAAACGGGTATGGTAATCACCTGAAATACTCTGGCCTCGTGTTCCATCGCTAAGATTTGAATTAACGGTATAATAATCTTCCCAATAATTTTTACCCGAAACATTGTTATTTAAAGCCGAAACATGGGCGGTTAAACCCCAATTAGCACTCCCGCAAGCATATGTCCACCGGTATAAATTATTTGTTTTTCGGAATGAAAAGGGTACACTCGGGTTACTACTCCCACTATCTCTGTAATCTTTATTTCCATTTCCATTTAAATTAAGTTTTATATACTGAAAATCATCTGCAGTAGTACTTGATGCATCCACAAAATCATTCATCATATAATAAAAATTTTCGCTATTGTTTACGGCTATTACATTTCGCCTAATAGCATCGGGCAATACATCAAGTGAGAGATTAGCGAAGGAATAGGTAAGATTAAATTGTTGGATATGGCTTGTTTTTCCATCGTCTTTCAGTTCATATACCGGATTAACATATAACCTGTTTTCTGCAGGAAGGCCCTCGTCAATTTCTATTGTATTGTGCATCCAGTAACTCTTGGTTTCTCTGGCCTCATGTGCCCAATTAAAATAAGGAGGGTCAATAGCCAAAGGCGTTAATAGCCCGCTTTCCTCCCCTGCATAAATCATAAAGCTTCCCAAATCATCATCTTCGTGGGTAGTGCCTGTACCCGAAATTTTATCGACCGCTATGCCTTTTTCTGCCAGCATATGAAAGGTATGCTGGGCTTTGTTGCTATTGTTGCGCAGTATTATATTGCCCGCATTTTCACTAAAATAGTATGGGGCTGGTTTTTCCGATAGACCTAAGCCCATAGCTAATATAAAATCACCCCGTAAATCGTAATTGCCATTTGTTAAGCCTCCGCTTGATGGATTGCTTAACCACTCTTTCATACCCAAAACGCCCAATATATTTGAATTGCCTTTATTTTCTTGACTTCCGGTATTGTCGTAAGTAGGTATGGAGCCATCAGAATTAAGCATAGCTTTATACGATTTAAGCAGGGTTTGATACCTTTCATCCCATAATAGCTTTTTATTCCAGTCCGGAATAAAATTACCCATGGTACGCATATAAGGCAATAAGCTATACAATACATATATAAAGTAACCAGGCCCCTCTGCATAACCCGCTGTACCGTCATGGCTGGTTTGGGGTACGTTGTCAAAAGCAAAGGCATGTCTGCCAATAAATAAATTATCTTCTATGCCATCTTCGCCCATTAAAATACCATTACCTCCAGTAGTACCCAAAGAACGCTCCATCCAGTTAATAGGGCTATAGCCTGTAGGATTATTGGCCCCACCAAAAGAAATAACAGATAAAATAGCACCCCAAAAATCCATTAAAAAGGAATTGCTCACACCTGCATCGTTTAACACCAAAGCCGCTGTACCCAATGCGCTACAGGCTATAATACCATGGTTTTTTTTCCAACCCGTACTGCTGTTTATTACGGCAAAAGCAGCGGTGTGAAAGTTCCTTGTAAGCTCCCTCAGTCTATTTCTTCCACTGGTAGGCCCATCGTTTCTGTCGTCAGTTGGGTAGGCATCGGTACATTTAAGTATATCGTAAGCCTGGGCATATCCTATCAGTTCCTGCGCTCTGTTTATTAAAAGTCCACAATCTTCTCCACCCCAGCAACTTATTATATTGGTTTTTAAATTACGCATACCCGTAGTAGCATGATCTCTGAAATACTGTTTCAAAGTAGGGTCAGTCATGGGTTCAAAAACATGATTAGCACCTACTTTATGATACTTTATACCAATTAAATAAACAATGGCATTGTTTTTAGTCCATGCAGCATGGGGGTTGGTTGTTTTATCAGCAGCAGAACCACCGACTGGTTCTGGTAATTGAGCTGTAGCGTATATTTCTGAATACAATTTCGCATAAAATTCTGTAACATCATTGGTAGGTAAAGGTTGTCCAGCATAAATTAAATTTCTAATCTTTTCTAATTCATTCTGTAAATTCCAATTGTCCTTTCTTTTATTAAACATGGTATAAGGATGTTCCCGCCAAAAACCATGGTCTTCATATCTGCCTGCAATGGTTTCGGTTGGCTGTGCACTTAATAACTTACTAATTAAGCAATAAGCAATTAATATGATTATGTTTTTCATTTCTTTAAGTAAACTAATTCATTTAATGCGATTTTCACAACGCCAAGTTTGTTATTATAAAAAATATAAGTGGTTGAGTCAGCCCCACCTCCTCTTATCCTAAAACATTTAATTGGAATTGATTTCAAGACTACTATATCATTGTAATAATTTGTATCATTAAGGGCTAAAGCATCAACACCTACCTTATTTTGTTTATTCAATAACCAATCATAATAACAGCTATATTGATATTCGTCATCATCTCTCCTAATTAATAAATTAATCTCACTTAACTTTGTATTGCTTGAAGTAAAATCATATTTAATCTGTTCGTAATTTTTAGAATTAGTCCCCCCACAATCTGGGTTCCCAAGGGGAAGCGTTATGTTTTTATATGTTTGTTTTTTACTTTGTCCTATTAGGGTGGCTGTATCGCCTTGATTACTTATAAATACCAAAGTATCACTACCTGTATAGAGTATTTTGCTTTTTTCTTCATCTGTTAAATTATAAAAATCGTTGGTGGATGGAGGGCAGCCATCTGTTTCTTTGCCGCAACTTTGCCAGAATAAGATAAGTAGTAATAAAACGGATAGGTATATAGTTTTCATAAGGTAAGGGTTTTATCAAATGTATTAAACTGGTTTTTAATTAACCATTATAATTGTATTAAATATTTTATAAGGATGTTCCAGTCAAAAACCATTGTCTTCGTATCTACCTGCAATGGTTTCTGTTGGTTGTGACTTACTATCGTAAACAAACAGTACAAACAAAAAAATTATTAAAGAATATTTCATGATTTTTTATAAGTCAAAGTGTCTAAATCAATTTGGATAATACCTTTATCTTTTGAATAGTAAATTTTATTAGAAGGATTTGTATAAGATCTTATATTTATATAAGGAACATAGATTTCATTAATTTTTATAGAATCTAAATAATTCATTTCATTATAAATGAATTTACTGGTTTGTTGGAATTTATTAATTCCATTTATTGCAAAATCATAATAAACAACATAACTATTAGGATCAGTTGCTCTATAAACAATTATATTTATTGGATTTAACTTAGTATTATTTGAAGTAAAATTATATTCAATCCTATCATAATTTTCAGAATGAGTTCCCCCACAATCAGGGTTACCTAATGATACTGTTATATTCTTATAATTTTGTTTTTTACCCTGTCCTATCAACGTAGCAGTATCACCTTCATTGCTTACAAATACCAAGGTGTCGTTACCTGTATAAGGTATTTTACTTTTTTCTTCGTCTGTTAAATTATAAAAATCGTTGGTGGACTGAGGACAGCCATCTGTTTCTTTGCCGCAGCTTTGGGAGAACAATATCAATAAAAATAAAATGGATAGATGTATTGTATTCATAAGGTAAAGGCTTTTATTTCTTTGTTTATTCTTAACTATTACTGTAAGTAGAATTTTGTATTTGTAAACTTATCATTGAATACAATGCAACCAAAATCTTTATTTATAATAATGCTGTTACTTGTGGTATCACCTAATGTAGAATAAGCAAAAATAGCATTGGTATAGGTTTTATTATTCATTGGATAGTTACCTATATAATAAGCATATCCAAAAGAAGGATTAAGCCAAGCTTCATCAATTACAAAATTTATATTGTTAAATTTTATACTAATTATATTGGTAAATGCTTGTTCCATTTTCAAACTATGCCTCACCTCAAATTTTCCATTTCCTTTAATGGTAGCATAGATATTTCGAATTTGTTGGTATCTATTAGTAGCATAACCAAAGTCCGGTGAACCATCACCTGGCTCTTCATACCACAAGGTATCGGTTTTGGTTTTTACAAAGGTTAACGTATCTCCCTTGTCGCTGGCAAAACTAATGGTATCAAATGCTTTGTTAGTAAAGTAAGGTGTTTGTTTAATGGATGCTTCTTTTAAGTAAAAGTAATAGGTGCCTGGAGTGCCACCACAATTTCCTTTGTCAAAGCCGCAACTTTGCCCGAACAGTATCAATAAAAATAAAATGGGTAGGTAAACTATTTTCATAAGGC
>JAZKBU010000016.1 GCA_040388375.1 Bacteroidota bacterium
AGTTTTAAAGTGTACGAATTTAACTTTAATTATTGTTTATGCAAAAATGCCCGGATTAAATAACGATTTGATGTTTTACCGTTGGTATTAAAAAGCAATGATTAGTAATTACTTAACAAAAAGTATACGAAATTGTTTCATTTAAATTTACTCCACCTACAAACGAAAACCATTTAATAATATATTGCAAACCAAGTACATAATCGTTAAAACAAATAACTATGGGAGACTCTATTTCATTTACTATCAAAATAAACGGTCAGGTCATGCCTCATGACTTCATGGTATATTCAATTGAGTGTGCTTCTCAGTTCCATCATACTTCAACTGCTCAAATTACTTTTTTGTGTGTAATAAGCCCGGAAGATAATATGAGTACGGCTATTACTGACGTATTTAAATTTAGTAATGAAGTAATTATTGAGGCAGGTTATGATGGACATAACCAAACAATATTTAAAGGTGTGGTTTCTGCGCAAAGAATTATTACCAATGAGTCAAATAATTTGTTTCTTATTATTACCTGTAAGGGCAAAGAGCCCGTTATTGTTACAGATACTGTATCTCAAAATGCAGCATTGACATTAGCCTATGGTGATAATATACTGAGCATAGATTTATCTGCAGGCAAAAACTCTACTTCAATATTACCGGCCGATAGTTTATACGAAACAACAGGAGCAGTAAAATTCCAAGGCACATCGGTGGTTGAGGCCGGTAGCGAAATATCTGTAAGCAATATTGGTGCTCCTTTTAATAAAACCTATCTGGCAACCGGCATTACCCATTATATAGCAGATGGAAACTGGATTACTGAGGCTCATTTAACTTTTAAAGAATCTATATTACCCTAAACAGTATTTCGCTGATGCTAAATTTGCTTTATTGCAAGTTGAGCTAATTCATTGGATTGATACTTTGCCCGTGCTTTACTTAACTCCTCATTCGTTTTTTCTATTTGTATTTGCAACAGATTTAAATCCTTTATTAACTGTTGTTCTTGTTGCTGAGTTTCGTTTTGTTCACGGTTAATCAAATAACTTAAACTCATTTGTTTTTTCTTCTCATCGGTTAATAATTGATAATAAACTTGTAACTGTAATTGCGTTAGCTTACTGATACTTGTTAATTCATTACTGCTTGATAAGGTACTGACAGTATGTTGCAACACCAACATGCTAACATCAATAACCAAACTGCTATTTTCTGCAATAATTGACATACTTCTAACCAAGTCATCAGAAATTAAGGGATTAACTGCTTTTTTCCTCATAATTGTATTGCTCAATTTATTAATTACATCAATAGCAAATAGTAGCTTTTTAAGCAGCAAATCGACTATTTTAGTTAATTCTTTAATCTGTGCATTTGCCCCACTCACTTCTACCCGAATAATTTGTTCATTATTATTTAAATCGTTCACTGCTTCGATTATTTTCAATAAATTATTCCTATAATCTAAAATGCTGCTACCATAAGTTCTTGTTCTTAGTTGTGTATTCTGCTTCCAAACCAGTTTATTGTTTAAATCATTTAAAGTTGTTTCTAATAAATCGATGTCGATTTTATTTTCCTGAATGACCGAATTCAATTGCTTACTCAAAGCTTTACTTTTTTTATTGTCAATTGATTTTTTTATTACGGAAAAGGGTAATGAAGGTGCTGACAAATAACCGCTAAATTGACCAAGGTATCGTTGGTATTTTTCTTCATATTCTGCCATTAAAAATATTACATAATTTGTATTGGTTTCAATGGCATGGCCTTCACTATCTTTATATTTTAAGTTACCTGAATTTATGGTACAGGTAATTGATTTCTTATCTATTTTAATTGTTTTACCTGCCAGCTTTTGATTAATTTGAATATATTGATCAGCCTTCTCGTTTGCTACAATACTCTCTGCATAGCGTAAATCAAACATGGCTTTTTTATCATGCTTAACAAAAAATAAAAAATATTCCTTTACAGGATAAATAACATTCGTACTAACCTGTTCTGTTTTTTCTTCTTTAAATGGTGCTTGGATAGTATTAAAACTAATTACCAAATCCGTTTCCCCTACCTTTACTTGTAATTGCTGATTTAATGTTCCATTGGTTAATGCATACGTGCCATCAAATGAAATTTTTAATGCATTTAAGTTTTCAAAATTCCCTTCCGCCAAAGCTTCGTTGTTTTTTGTTTCAGCCAGTATACGCTCTTTATTAGCCCTTTCTTCTTTGGCACTTTGTTGACTATCCGTTAATTTTTTAAGTAAACTATTTAATAAAGAATCGTTGTACGCTATTTTATCCAGTAATGTAGGTGCAGCTACTTCAGCCGTATGCGCAGCTATTTCCATGGATAATTGCGATGCCTCTTCTGACAGTATAGCTACTTCTTCTATTTTTTTGAATACCTGTTGTGCTAAAAATGCTAAATCAGATTCTATATCGCTGGCTTGTAATATGCTATTGATACTTCCCATATCGGATGTTACCAGTAAAATACCATGGCTTGCTCTTTGAATATGACTGGCATTAGTAGCTGCTTGTGTGACTGTTTCACTACAACATGCTTTTAATTGAGTAATAGTAGTGAGCACATTTTTACTTGCCTGACTACATTCAATTGCTTTTTTTATGATTGTTTCTTTTGTTGAAATATTTTTTTCTATTTCACTGTATTCCTGTTCCGCAAAATGGGTAGCTAATTGTGCATTGTGGAATACTTGAGCTGCCACTTTATACTTTACATTAATGGTATTAATTCTATTTTCAAAATTTCTCAATAAATCTACTAAAGTAGTATATAGTTTTTCGTTATTCGTACTCATTTGGTTTTCTATTTTATAGTAAGATTATTTTATAATTATTTAAAGTAACAATAAATTTATGCGTAGATATAAATAAATTACCTAATAAAATATGCTCTCGTTATAATATTTTGTTTTTTCTTTAAGAGAAAATATTATTTTTGGTTCATTACAATTAACAAAAAATAATAATGGAAAAAGGAACAGTAAAATTTTTTAACGAAGCTAAAGGCTTTGGGTTTATTAAAGTAGAAGGTAGTGGAAAAGAAATATTTGTACACGTATCAGGTATACTAGATGAAATAAGAGAAAACGACACCGTAGTTTTTGAGATACAAGAAGGTAAAAAAGGACTGAATGCGGTTAACGTTAAATTAGCTTAACTAATATATGATTCAAACAAAAAAGGCTACTTATAGAGTAGCCTTTTTTGTTTTATATCAATCAATACCTATTGTTCAATTTTTGTATTTAATTCTTCAAACATTTGTTCCATTTTATCATCCATATTTAAATTATTCCCCGTAAAAGCGGTAATCCTTTTTATAATTTCTTCAGCATCCCATGAGGGAAGATTCTTCCCAAATCGTCTGCCGGCACCATTGTAAAAAATCTCTATTGTACCATCTTTAATCAGGTATTGCATTTCTTTTTCCATGGTAGCAAATCCGTTAAAATCAATTGAATTGCCATCCAAAGGATGTGACGTATATTTTCTTTGCCCCACAAAACCAATATGCGAAATTTCAGCTATTGGAAAAGTTTTTATCTTTTTTGAAAAAGGGTATTGGTCAATTACCAATATATCATCTTTTGTTATTTCAATTATTTCTTTATAAAACGTATTGTTAAAATAGGTTCGCCCAATTAAAATATAAATAGCAAGTATGGCAAAGAATCCTACCAATATTAAGCCTAAATCGCTCATTTGAAATATAAGCACAGCCATTAAACCAATGCCAATTCCTACATAAAATAAACTCTTAACTATAAAAACTACCTTTTCAATTGGCTTTATAACGGGTATAATTTCTATCGTTAACCGGGAATCAGTTTCGGTAAATTTTAAATTCTCTTCCATAGCTTTCATTTACTATCTAATAATTCCTGATAAGCTTTCCATTCAGTATCCTTTTCATAAATAAATGTACATGGTATTTTATCGTAATGGAGCAAACTCATACCATCTTCCGAATAAAAAATCAAAGTCAATTTATTTTTATCCTTGGTATGACCCGCATAGTGTGTAATAGAAGCCTTTCTGCTTTCGCTCAAAAAAGTGGATGGAATTGTTTTATAATTATATGTTACAAACTCATTCATTTCTTTATTGGATAAATCTATTTCAACGGTTATCCTATTTTCGCAATACTTCTTGTATGGATAATCTTTTAAAGAAAGATTTCGCTCTACAATTTTTTTTTCTCCCCAAAAACCTGTTAGTTCAATTCGTTCCATCGAATCCTGTTTAGGGTAAACATTATTGATAGATTTAATAGTTTCCCATTGGTTATTCTGACATGAGCAAAAAAATATAAAACAACAAATCACTATTTGTTTTACTGTATGATTATTGATAAATCTTGTAGCCATTTTTATCTTCCTTTATGTAAAAAAAGGAATTTAAAACTATAAATAAAAATACCGGTTAAAACTATTATTTAAACAGCAATTGCTTTTTTGCTTTCAATACTGATATTCGTCCACCATAAAATTCATCCATTGAAAAAAATACTATTGCTAATAATGGGTCAATTAGCACTCATAGCCCAAGCACAACACATGAAAGTAAGCAACTATACGCACAATCCGAATTTAAAAACCATTATTGATACCAATACTTGGAAAGGCAATCCGCTTGATGAAAAAGGTTTGTTTATGAACCATGAATTTCCGTTTTGGCCTTATTTTGGCGATGTATGGAAATGGCAACGAGAGAAAAATAAACAAAAACCTGAAAAGAAAAAAGATACTTTTCAATTGGCTTTGGTAAAAAACGATACTTCATTTTTGAATAGTAAAAACGATGTGATTGTGTGGTTAGGTCATGCTACTTTTTTTATCCGTATCAATGGTATTAGTATGATAACCGATCCGGTATTTGGTAGCCCGGGTACTTTTTTAAAACGTAAAATTGATATGCCTTTTGATCCTGCACTGATTAAAAACTTAAACTATATTTTATTAAGCCACGACCACCGCGACCATTTGGATGAAAAAAGTATGAACCTAGTTTATAAAAACAATCCGCAGGCTGAAATATTAACCGGACTAAAAATGGAGGAATGGCTTAATAAAATGCTAAGCAAACCCAAATTACAAACGGCCGGCTGGTACCAACAATATAAAACAGACAATACAGCTGTTAATATTTATTTTATGCCGGCCAGACATTGGAGCAGACGTGGTTTAACGGATACCAATAAACATTTATGGGGTTCTTTTGTAATTGAAGCCAATGGTAAAAAAATATTTTTTAGTGGCGATACAGGTTACGGAAGCCATCTAAAACAAACGGGCGATTTATTCAATGGCATAGATGTATGCATTATTGGTGTGGGGGCATATAAGCCTGAGTGGTTTATGGGAGCCAATCATATATCGCCATCAAATGCCATTAAAGCAGTAAATGAAATGGGTGCAAAAACCATGATACCGATGCATTTTGGTACTTTCGACTTAAGTGATGAACCTGTTGGCGAACCACAAAAAGTATTACAGGAACCTACAAACAAAGCTTTATTGAAAGCCGACCTGCAAGTGCTTACTGTGGGAAAAGCATTTACTTTTTAATTAATAGTTGTCTGTTACTAGTTGGTTGATTATATAATTCAAACATTTTAACAATTCAACAATATAACCATCCAACAATTTAATCTCTCCATACTGTCCAATCATGTAATATTTTTCATCTTTTCAACCTTTTAATCTTTACATCTTTCCATTTGTTAATCTTGTATTAAAATCATAAACCTATACTTTCGTATCATAAATTAATACAAATGGCATCATTCAAAGTTAAAGGAGGCAATCCGTTAAAAGGCGAGATAATTCCGCAAGGAGCAAAAAACGAAGCATTACAAATTATCAGTGCTGTTTTACTTTCGCCCGAAAAAATTATTATTGAAAATATACCTGCTATTCACGATGTACTTAAACTGATTGAACTACTTTCAGAAATGGGTGTAGCAGTAGAAAAAATAAATACCGATACTTATTCGTTTACTGCCAATAATGTAAACTTGGAGTATTTGTTAAGTGCCGATTTTAAAAAGAAAGGTGCGAGCTTACGCGGTTCGGTCATGATTATAGGACCTTTGTTGGCACGTTTTGGTAAAGCTTATATTCCGGAACCGGGAGGCGATAAAATTGGCAGACGCCACTTAGATACGCACTTTAGAGGTTTTGAAGCTTTAGGCGCTAAGTTTGATTATAACCACGAAGAAAAATTTTATAGTGTAGATGCTAAAAATTTAACGGGTACTTATATGGTACTTGATGAAGCCTCGGTAACGGGAACTGCCAATATATTAATGGCGGCTTCTTTGGCTAAAGGTAAAACCACTATTTACAATGCTGCTTGCGAACCTTACTTACAACAACTATGCAAAATGTTAAACAGCATGGGTGCAAAAATTACAGGTATAGGTTCTAATTTATTAAATATTGAAGGGGTGGATAGTTTGGGTGGATGCACTCACCGCATGTTACCCGACATGATTGAAATAGGTAGTTTTATTGGCTTAGCCGCTACTACCAATTCAGAAATTACCATTAAAAACTGTTCTATTCCTAACTTAGGTGTTATACCCAAAATGTTTAAACGTATGGGTATTGAAATGGAATTCAGAGGCGATGATATTTATATACCTCAACAAAATTCATATAAAATAGAAAGCTTAATCAATGGCTCTATGTTAACCATCAGAGATGGTATATGGCCTGCTTTTACACCAGATTTAATTTCTATAGCATTGGTTACTGCTACGCAGGCAAAAGGCTCGGTATTAATTCACCAGTGGATGTTTGAAAGCCGTTTGTTCTTTGTAGATAATTTGATAGACATGGGGGCTAAAATTATTTTATGCGACCCGCATAGAGCAGTAGTAATTGGTAGTAACCGCGAACAAAAACTAAGAGGCATTACCATGAGCAGTCCAGATATCAGAGCGGGGGTTGCTATGCTAATAGCCGCATTAGCTGCCGAAGGAACTTCCACTATTAACAATATTGTACAAATAGACAGAGGTTACCAGTTTATTGATGAACGTTTGAGAAAAATTGGAGCTGATATAACCCGTGTTGATTAGAAACTGGTTTATATATGGTTTAATTGGTTGCTTTTGTTTTATCAATTGCAGTTTTCAGGTAGCGCCTACTCCCAGCTTAGCTGTTGGCAGCGCTGCTCCTGATTTTACTACCAAGCTTGATAACAATAAATCATTTACTTTAAGTTCGCTCAAAGGCTCTATTACTTTATTGGAGTTTTGGGCCAGTTGGGATATTCCTTCCCGTAAAAATCATTTAGAGTTAATTAGCATATACAACAAGTACAAGGATAAAAAATTTGCTGCCGCTAAAAAGTTTCATGTGGTTAGTATAAGCATTGACCAAAAGTCTGAAGTATATAAAGTAGCTATAGTCAGGGAAGCTTTGCCTTGGTCTTACCATGCATGCGATTTTAATGGTTGGTACGGTACAGTAGTAAACTTATATAAGGTAGAACATATACCCAATAACTTTTTACTGGACGCACAAGGAAATATTATTGCCAAAAATATATTTTATGGCGATGTAGAGGTGCAATTGCAAAAACTATTGGCTGTTAAACCATAACTTTATCAAACCTACGAATACTTATTTCTTTGTCTATTGCTGTGCCTTGTTCAATAAAAGCCAATAACTGCTTGGCTAAATAAGGTGCATGCATAACTCCTTTTGTACCCAACCCGTTTAAAACAAACATGTTTTTATGGTTTAAGTGTTCACCCACAATGGCTTTTCTATCTTTAGTAGTAGGGCGTATATTGGCTTCGTGTTTTACTATTTCGTAAGGGCAATTCAATAACTCATCCAACTTCTCCGTTAAAAAAGTTTTGCCTGCTTCAGTGGTGTTTTCGGTTAAATCATTCCACTCGTAAGTGGCTCCTACTTTATAAAAATCATCGTGTAAGTTTACTAAATAAATGCCTTTTTTTATAATTTTATCATGCGTTAAACCTACGCACTTTATGGTAAAAACTTCTCCCTTGCACAATACAAAAGGTAAATAACTAAAATAAGGATTGTGCTTGTTTTGATAACCTTCACAAAATACAATATGCTTTGCCTGTATGTTTTTATAATACCATAAGCCATCCGTATAAGTCAATTGTCCGTAGTCAAATTGTTCATCAATCAGTGCATTTTTATCCAACAACAATTGCCTCATTTTCTCCACCAAAGCTCTTGTATAAACCCAGCCTGTTTCCTTAATCTCAAAAGCACCAAAGCCGTCATTCAAATGCGGTTCTTTTGCAGGGAATAGGTTTACATGTTTGGCAAAATCGTCATTATCCATGCGGGTTGATAAATCGTTTTGCTCCTTTACCGAACCAAATAATTGATAGATGTTTTGCTGAAATAACAATTGACAATTCAATAATGTTTCTAATTCCTTATAAGCACTAAAAGTATCCTGTAACAGTTCATCAGCATTCCAGCTTTTAACCATGCGTTTACCACTAATAGGATTATACATGCCCGCAGCTACCTTGCTCGATGTGCTTTCTTTAAATGCATCAATCACTATAAAACTTTCATTGGCTTTCATTAATTCATGTGCCAGTAAAGTTCCCGCTAATCCTTGTCCTATAATGAGGTAATTGGTTTCCACTTTTATTTTTGATTGAATGATTTTTGATTCGTGATTTGAAATTCTAAAATTTATTAGCTATGGTCTATCGTTCATCAACTATTCACTTTTTGTTCCCCGCAACATATGCCTTTTCTTTGGTGGACCGTCTAGTTTTTCAATGGTTAATCCTACTTGCTGCATAGCTCTTTTTACATCGCCTTTAGAAGTATAAGTTACCAATATACCCTGCACAGCCAAAGCCTTATACAATTGTTCAAAAATAGCTATATCCCATAACTCGGCTTGTTTGTTAGGTGCAAATGCATCCATGTATATTACATCAAAATAATTTTGTAAGGCTGCAAATGAAAAGTCTTCCAGCTTAGCATGGTGTTTTACCAAAGTAAATTGCTCCTCAATAACTACAGGTATATTCCAATCGGCTACATGCATTTGGTTAAATACAGCTTGTTCATGCGTATTTAAACCATCGGTATAATTCAATTGCTTAATTAAATCTATAGCCAATGGAAACGCTTCTATACTATGGTAAACAATATGAATGTTTAGCTTTTTGGCTTCCATAAAAGTAAGGATGGCATTTAAACCCGTACCAAAACCCACTTCAAATAGGTGTACTGTTTTTTTCTCTGGGTTTGCAGCTACAAAAGCCTGCAATCCTTTGCCTATAAATACGTATAAACTTTCTTCTACAGCCCCGTTGCGCGAGTGGTAAGTTTCATCCATCTCAGGCACATATAAAGTGTGTGAACCGTCATTGGTGGTATATAACTCTATCTGATTGCTTGTTGAAATTGAATCGTTATCCATGATTTTTAGTTGCTATACTTTCTTGTAGGCGAGGACGCCAGCAAGGGCATGAGAACGGCTATAGAGCCGTTGTAGGCGTCCTCGCCTACAACATATGCATATACTTACTTACCCACCTGCAAATAAATCATAACTGGTAAATGATCACTGTAACCATTCAGGTATTTCATGCCTGCAAAAGTTCTTAAAGGATTCCCTTTGTATTTCTCTTCTGTTTCCAGCATAAAGTTCTGCTTATACACTTGTGCTGAACCTGCTACAAAGCTCACTTTTGATTTTTCGTTTAATAAATTAGCACTGATAATAATCTGATCCAACATGCTCCATTCGTTTTTAAACTTATGAGAGCCTTGTCCGTCCATGGCTAATTCTTTTACTGTATTGTATAACATTTTATCCTTTGTTTTGGCTACAGCACCCGTAGCGCCCAAAGTACCCACCACTGACATATTGGTCGGTTCATCGTTTAAATCGCCCATGACTATAATATTGGCTTTGGCATCTTTGGCATAAATAGCATCGCAGGCTTTGCGTACTTCTCCGGCCACATATATACGTTTAAACTCACTCTCCTTCTCCCCTTCTCTTCTGCTTGGCCAATGGTTCACCACAAAAAATATTTTCTCGTTATTTTTCAAAGTAATCTCAGCAATTAAAATATTGCGGGTATGGTCTCCATCTATGCCTTCACTGTTTATTTTAATGGTTTGTCCTTTGGCTTCTTTTACCAAACTGCTTTTGTATATAAAAGCATTGTCAATACCACGTTCATCTTCACCTTCAAAAAAAACTGTTTTGTAAGCCATTTTTTCTAATTGCTTATTTTTAGTTAAATCGGTTAATGCTTCAATGCTTTCTACCTCACACATGCCCAAAAAGTCAGCACCCATGCCATTGTTCATGCTGGCTATTACTTTAGCCATGTGGTCCAATTTATTTAAATAGCGCTCGGTATTCCATTTGTATTTTCCTTCCGGCAAAAACTCTTCATCGTTTTTATTCGGGTTGTTAATGGTATCAAATAAATTTTCCTGATTATAAAACGCCACACAAACTTTTTGTTGTGCTGTTACATTGCCCAATAGTAACAATGTGCCTATAAAAACTGCCATTTTTTTCATGGCACAATTTTAGTCGATTGTTGCCTGCTAAGCAATTTAAATATTGCTGCTTTTTATTACGTTAGCATTTTATTCGTAAGTTTATACAACAAAATTTAATTACATTGTTATTCATTATATGAAAGGTCATTTATTTTCAAAATACATCCCCAATCAAAACCAAGGTTCCTTATTTGACCAATTGCTCAATTTGTTTTTACAAATGATGCAATATACCAATGGCGATGTGGCAGAAACCCTGGAGTGGATGAACGAAGTGGACAGGGAACACCATTTTACCAATAACGAATACGGAATGGGTAACTTTATACAGGACCTGAAAGACAAAGGTTATGTAAAAGAAAATCCGGCAGAGGGAACACTTGACCCCACCAGTAAAACCAACCAAACCATCAGGAAAAAAAGTTTGGAAGAAGTTTTTGGCAAGTTGAAAAAAGGAGGACGTGGTAACCACAAAACCAAATTTACAGGCCAGGGTGATGAAACCAATAGCGATACCCGCAAGTTTAACTTTGGCGATTCTATTGACCAGATTGACATAACGGCCAGTTTACACAATGCACAGGTTAATCATGGCATAGATACTTTTAGTTTAACGGAAGATGATTTAGAAATCCGTGAGCGCGATTTTAAAACGCAAACTTCTACTGTGTTAATGATTGACATTAGCCATAGTATGATATTATATGGCGAAGATCGCATAACACCTGCTAAAAAAGTAGCCATGGCTCTGGCAGAATTAATTAAAACCAAATACCCGAAAGATACTTTGGATATTATTGTTTTCGGCAATGATGCATGGCCTATAGAAGTAAAGGATTTGCCTTATTTACAGGTAGGGCCTTTTCATACCAATACGTATGCAGGTTTGGAGCTAGCCGTGGATATTTTACGCAAACGTAAAAATGCCAACAAGCAAATATTTATGATTACCGATGGCAAACCTACCTGTTTAAAGGAAGGCAACGGCTATTACCAAAACAGCTTTGGTTTAGACAGAAAAGTAATCAATAAAACCCTGACCATGGCCGCACAAGCCCGCAGGGTTAATATACCCATTACTACTTTTATGATTGCCAGCGACCCTTACTTACAACAGTTTGTGCGTGAGTTTACACAAGTTAACAATGGCAAAGCCTACTACAGTGGACTCAACGGCTTAGGCGATTTTGTGTTTGAAGACTTTGAACGCGGAAAACGGAAAGTTGTTAAATAGCTGCTGGCTACTGGCCTCTAGCTACTAGCCAAATATAAAATATAAACTTAAGTATAACAATTAAACAACATAAAGCCAGAGGCTAGCTGCCAGCAGCCAAAGGCAAAACATATATGAACATAAAAACCATAGCTCAATTAAAAGCAAGCGGATACAAACCAAAAAGTGTAAAGCAAGAAATGCGTGATAACTTAATAGCCTTTTTAAAAGGAGGAAAAAATCCTTTTGAAGGCATACAAGGTTATGACGAAACCGTATTACCTCAATTACAAACTGCTATTTTATCTCAACACAATATTATTCTGTTAGGTTTACGCGGACAGGCAAAAACACGTATTGCCCGTTTAATGTTAAACTTGTTAGATGAATATATTCCGGTAGTAGAAGGCTCAGAAATAAACGATGACCCATTGGAACCTTTAAGCCGTTATGCTATTGATTTAATAGCCGAAAAAGGCGATGATACACCCATTACCTGGATGCACCGCAACGACAGATATACGGAGAAGTTAGCCACGCCCGATGTAAGCGTAGCCGATTTAATTGGCGATGTGGACCCGATTAAAGCAGCTACTTTAAAGTTACATTATAACGATGAACGCGTAATCCATTTTGGATTGATACCACGCAGTCACCGTTGTATTTTTGTGATTAATGAATTGCCCGATTTACAAGCCCGCATACAGGTTTCTTTGTTCAATATTTTACAGGAAGGCGATATGCAGATACGCGGTTTTAAATTACGCTTACCATTGGATGTACAATTTGTATTTACAGCCAATCCTGAAGATTATACCAACCGTGGCAGTATAGTTACGCCTTTAAAAGACAGGATTGACAGCCAGATATTAACCCACTATCCAAAAACTTTAGACATTTCTAAAACCATTACGCAACAGGAAGCAGCCATTAAGCCTGAGCAAAGAGCAGCTATTACTTCAAATGAGTTATTGAATAACCTCATTGAACAAATTGCCATGGAAGCACGCCAAAGCGAATTGGTTGACCAAAAAAGTGGTGTATCAGCCAGGTTAACCATTAGCGCCATGGAAAACTTATACAGTGCAGCCGAACGCAGAATGTTATTGAATGGCGAGAAGAATACCCATTTGCGTATAGCCGATTTATTTGCCGTATTGCCAAGTATTACCGGTAAAGTAGAGTTGGTTTACGAAGGTGAATTGGAAGGAGCCAACAATGTAGCCCAAAACCTGATTGGTAAAGCCATTCGTACCTTATTCAGCGAGCAATTTGCTAATCCTGAAAAAGTAAAAAAATCAAAGAAACCAAACCCGTATGCCGAAATTATTAATTGGTTTAACGATGGTGATATGATCAGTATTTTATCAACTGCTTCCAACCAACAATACGAAAGTGAACTGTTGAAAGTAAAAGGCTTAAAAGACATTGTGAAAACAACCTTGGGCAAAAGCAGCAAAGCCGATGAACTATTGATGATGGAATTTGTATTACATGGACTTTCAGAATTTAGCCAGTTAAGCAAACACCAGTTAAACAGCGGCTTTGAGTTTAAAGATTTAATGAGCAGCATGTTTAATATGGGTGCAGGAAGAGCGGAAGAAGAATAGATAATATCCAATATTTGCTACCAGTTGTACTGTAAGAAGTCTATAATTGGTAGCAAACAATATAGTCAAGCTAGTAGCATAATACCTCATATGCCAAACACCTATACCCAAATTCATATACATTTTATATTTGTTGTAAAATACCGTTCAGGGCTTATCCATGCAACATGGAAAAACGATTTGTATAAATACATTACAGGCATTGTACAAAACAACCAACATAAAATGATTGCCATTAATGGAATGCCTGACCATGTACATCTATTAATTGGCATGCGACCAACACAATCCTTATCAGATTTAATGCAGGATGTAAAAGCCAATTCATCAAAATGGATTAATGAACAAAAATTAACGCCCGGTAGATTTGAATGGCAAGCTGGCTTTGGTGCATTTTCCTATAGTAAATCTCAATTAAAAAATGTGATTGCTTATATAGAAAACCAAGAGCAGCACCACGCTAATAAAACTTTCAGAGAGGAGTATATAGCCTTGTTAGAAGCATTTGAAGTGGAGTATAACGAACAATATATTTTTAAAGATTTGATTTAGTGGGTTTCGCCCCGATGTGGACGAAACATGTATACTACAGATGAACAAGAAGTATCGCCCCTATGGGGCTTATTTATTAGTTTTAGTCCTTGTCAGCTTACCGATGTTTCGTCCCTAAAGGGACTTTGTTTAGTTGCTATACTTGTTACTGACTTACCGATATGTTGTCCCGATGGGACTTTATTTGGCTGGTATACTTGCTACCAACTTACCGATATGTTGTCCCTACGGGACTGGCTTTTGCTGATATTTCGTTGTTACTAGCCTCACATTAAACTATTCGAATTTGCCTTAATCCCTTTAGGGATTACATATCGGTATAAAAAATTTACCGAAAACACCAAGCCCGCATCGGTAACATCGGTAGTCCCTTTAGGGACGAAACATCGGTAAACTCCAGTAAGGACAGTACATCAGTAAGCCCCATCGGGGCGTCATATCCGTAACCACCCAACTACAATAAACAGCCCACACAATTTTGCAGACGAATATGCCTTCTTTGCATAACAGATTTGTTTTGTTATATTTAAGTAATGACATTTGGCACTGTTAAATTGTTAAATTCGTATCATGAAAAAGTCCATTGTAGTACTCTTGCATATCGGTTTCTGGTTATGCTATTTAGTACTCATTATGGTCATATTAGGCGTATTGTTTGGCGACAACGAAACAACATCGCAAGCACGAGTAGCCAATGCTTTTAATATCCTTATTTACTTTGCACTGGTTCCCTCGGCCATTTCATTTTACCTGTTTTATTTTTTCTTATTTACCCGGTACATTCAACAAAAAAAATTCTTACTGGCCGTTTTGTATGGCATAGCCATCGCTTTTGTTGCCGCTTTTATTGGCTATATTTTATTGCAATGGATTGTTATTAGCGATGACGACAATTGTATAGAAAACGAAAGTAATATGACCATTACTGCCATGGTTCTTTTTATGACCTTTATTACTTTGGTGTGTGGCATTATAGCCTTGGTTATAAAGGGTTTTATTACCTGGTTTGAAGAGGTAAAGCTAAAAGATGAATTAGCCATTAAAAACCGTGAAATTGAATTGGCTTTGGTTAAATCACAATTAGATCCTCATTTTTTATTCAATACCATTAACAATATTGATGTATTAATTTTAAAAAATGCAGAACAGGCATCTGATTATTTAAACAAGCTATCGGACATTATGCGCTTTATGCTTTTTGAAACCAAAACAGAGCAGGTATTATTAAGCAAAGAAATTGAATACATTGAAAAGTATATTGAACTACAAAAAATAAGAACAGCCAATTTGAGCTATGTTCACTTTACAGTTACTGGCAACCCAAATGGTAAAAGCATTGCCCCTATGGTGTTTATTCCTTTTATTGAAAATGCATTTAAACATACCCATAATAAAAAACTGGTTGATGCTATCAATATTCAAATCATCATAAACCCAAATAGCATTGAACTGATTTGTGAAAACAAATACGACCCACATAGACAAACGCCATCGGCTAATAATGGTTTAGGCAATATACTTATCAAAAAAAGACTGGCATTATTATATCCTCACCAACATACTTTAACCATAAGCAATCAAAACGAATTGTATAGCATACATTTAACAATTACACATGGATAGGTACAACTGTATAATTATAGAAGACGAACCGTTGGCTTTGGAAAGAACCAAAGACTTTGTAAACAAAATACCTTTTTTACAGCTTTGTGCCACATTTGACAATGCTTTAACCGGGTTAATGTACCTGCAAAATAATCAGGTTGATTTGCTTTTTTTAGACATCAATATGGATGAGCTATCAGGCATTGAATTGCTGGAAAGTTCAAACATTACTTGTCAGGTAATTATTACCACTGCTTACCAGGAATATGCTTTAAAAGGATATGAACTGAACGTAACTGATTATTTATTAAAACCTTTTACTTTCAATCGGTTTTTACAGGCTGTCAACAAAGCGCAAAAAAATATATTAGTTCCAACTATTGACGCAGCTCCCAATGATTTCATTTTTATAAAAACAGAAAACCGCTTAGAGAAAGTGGCCTTTAACGATATTATATTTATTGAAGGCATGCGCGATTATAGAAGAATACATACGCTCCATAAACGTATTATGACTTTACAAAACTTTAAGGAGCTGGAGCAAATAATCCCCCCACATATTATTTGCAGGGTTCATAAATCGTATATGGTGGCCTTAAATAAAATTGACTCTATTGAACGCAGTCGGATTAAAATAGCCAATCAAAGTATTCCTATTTCTGATACTTATAAGGAGCAGTTTTTCCAAATCATCAACAATAAAACTTCTTAAAAATAATTTTCACAAACCATTTGGCAGACATAAAAAGCCAGTTTGCAGATACCTTTATTGGGCTGGCATAGTATAATAGCTGCGCCCCTTTCATTCATTCACTTTTGCATCAAAATAAGTATTCAAACAAAAGTTTATTCATGAAAAAAGTAATTGCATTCTTTACATTATGGCTATTGGCCAGCTATGTATTTAGTCAAAATTTAAACCAAACAGTTAGAGGAACGGTAATAGATGCCGACAGTAAATTACCCATTGTTGGTGTAGTTGTTAAAATAGCAGGAAGCAATCCGGCTGTAGGAACTTTTACCAATGCCAATGGCGAGTTTATATTAGAAAAAGTACCCGTAGGCAGCATAGCCCTACAATTAACTTACATAGGTTACGAACCCAAAACCATTCCCGATATTGAAGTAAACTCAGGCAAAGAAAAAATACTTAACCTGAGTATGCAAGAGGCTCTCAAACAATTAAAAGAGGTAGTAGTAACTAACAATAAGTTAGAAAAAGGAGCAGCCATTAATGAAATGTCGTTAATCAGTACCCGCTCCATTTCATTAGAAGAAAGCAAACGTTATGCAGGTAGCTTTAACGACCCTGCTCGCATACTAACCAACTTTGCAGGTGTTACCAACTCGCAAAATGGCGAAAACGATATTATAGTTAGAGGTAATTCACCTAAATATATTCAATGGCGATTAGAAGGTGTTGAAATAAGCAACCCTACCCATTTTGCTGACCAGAACTCAGTTAAAGGAGGCATTAGTGCTTTAAACAATAGTTTATTGGCTACCTCCGATTTTTCAACGGGTGCTTTTTCACCCGAGTATGGTGATGTGCTTTCAGGTGTGTACGATGTAAAACTAAGAGCAGGCAATAACAAAAAAAGGGAATGCACTTTGGGCCTTGGTATTATTGGTACCGAGATTACTTTAGAAGGGCCATTTAAAAAAGGATACGGTGGTTCGTTTCTATTCAATTACCGTTACTCCACCGTTAGCTTAATTAGTAAACTAGGCGCTGTTGATTTACCGGGTACACTTAACTTTCAGGATGCTGCCTTTAAAATAGTATTGCCTACTAAAAAATTGGGTGTGTTTTCATTATTTGGCTTAGGAGGTTTAAGTGGTTTTGAGTTAAAAGATGTAAAAGCCGATTTGTTTCCAACGCCTACCAACAAAACCAATATTGGCAATGTGCGCGAAGATTATGATAAAGATGCTTTTTTATCAAATTATGGACTTGGCCATACCTTCACCCTTAACAAAAAAAGCTTTGTTCAAACCGCCTTATCCTATTCGGACAATGGCATTATGGAAGATATTTTCAGAACCAAAACCATTAAAATATACGATGGCAATGGGGTGTTTGTACGCGACTCCGTAGGCAATAAATTATTAGATTACAAAACCCGTTTAACCAAATCAGCTTACCGTGCTGCTGTAACTTATAATTACAAAGCCAATGCAAAAAACACTTTTCAAATAGGCAGCAAATATGCACTTATGGGTTACGATTATAACTTAAGCCATTTGCCTGATAGCACCAATGTACGTTTTACCTTGGTAAACATGAACGAATACATAGGTACCGTACGCAACTTTATAAGCTGGAAACACCGCTTTAACCAAAACATTACTATGGTAGCTGGTTTTCATAACATGAATGTATTGTACAACCACAAAAGCACCCTGGAACCTCGTATAGCTTTTAACTGGAAAATAAACCCTTCCAATGCCATCAATATAGGTTATGGAAAACACAGCACCATGGAAAGCGTACACAACTATTTTGCTAAAGTAAAACAAGCCGATGGCAGTATAACGGAGCCCAATAAAAACCTTGATTTACTCAAAGCCGACCATTATGTATTAGGCTACGAAAAACGCTTTGGTAAAAACATACGTTTTAAAACCGAAGTATATTACCAATACCTGTACAACTTACCTGTTGAAAACAATGATACCAGCTATTATGCCACCATTAACGAAGGTACCGATTTTAATTACGTTAATTTAGTAAACAAAGGTACAGGCCAAAACTATGGGTTGGAAATAACCTTAGAGCGCTTTTTCGATAAAAACTATTACTTCTTAATCAATGCTTCCTTGTACGAATCAAAATATAAATCGTTAGAAGGTATAGAGCGCAATACCCTTTACAATGGGCAATACCTAATCAATGCATTAGCAGGTAAAGACTTTACCAACCTAGGTAAAAACAAAAACCAAACTTTAAGTCTTAATGTGAAAATGTTTTTTGCAGGTGGGCAAAAGTATATTCCTTTACTGCGCGATGCCAATGGTAAACTAGCCGTTGACCCTGCCAATAATCGTTTTTGGAACTACAAAAAAGCCTATAACCAATCGTTGGACAATGTGTATGAAATAACGTTATCCGTTAACTACAAATGGAACAAACCCACCAAAACACATGAGTTATATGTAAACCTACAAAACTTAACCAGCACCCAAGCCCGCATTACCGAGTATTACGACACCAGTAAAAGCAACTCTGTTGGCTACTTAACCCAGTTTGGCTTTTTTCCTAACGTAATGTATCGTTTGTATTTTTAGTTACTATGCATTACCATAATAAAAGTTGTTTATTGCAACTTTAAAAAACGCAAGACACTATTTTACTGCAACTTACATTCTACCAAGCAAAACTGGTGTAATATTTGTTTTGCCTGTTCGTTCGTATAACTTATGAAATCATTTATTACTTTTTTAGCATTGAGTATAAGCTTTGTTGTGGGTGGTTTTGCCTCCACCAATAAAATAAAATCAACAAACATATGTGTGCTGGTAACAAAACAATATATCAATGAGGCTTATTCTCGGGAAGAGGGCGACACCACATCTCGCAAATTCTTTTGTTCTATATATTATGAATCCGACAATGTAATACACAGAGATACTATCCGTTTTAGCAACAGCGATTCCCTTTGCTTTACACTTCCTATCTCCTACGCCACATGCATTACTTTATCTATTAATGAAAGAGACGAACGCTATGTAATACAGCCCGGAAAAAACGTAAAAATTAATTTGTTAAATTTATGGGACAGAGATGGCGAAAACTTAGAGCTAAGCACTACCTACTTTCATTGTATTGATACCTTAATGGATATTTGGCGTCCTATTGACAGGTTAACAGTAGCAGATAATGATAGTGTTACTTACAATTTACTTATCAATAAACTTTTAAAGCAAGGATATGCTGCTTTAAACCACAATCTTAAAAATGTTCCCAAAGAAATAGAACAAAAGCTAAGTCTTTTAAACCAATTTAAATGGGCAGAAGCTTATGCTTATTTTGCCGAAATTAAGCGGAAAACACAAGTCAATAAAAGGTTTAACAAAGTAGCTTCACACTACTTAAAACCATTACTACCCTTAATTAATGAACAACAAAATTTAGATGAATGTAAAGAGCTGAAAAAAGATTTATTGGCTTTTTATAACAAGCTGACAGCCTATAATTTTGAAACCCGTTTATTCTCAGACTTTGAAAAAAATTGCATGGAGAACAAAGGGCGCTCGCTTCATCCTGATAACGATATTTTTTCATGCGGATGGGGTTATAAGGAAAACGACAACTGGATAAACGACATTCGTTACCAGGAAGCTGAGGATTTTAATAAAAATGGCATTGCCATCATAACTGTAAACGGGCGTAAAGGTGCCATTAATGGATGCTTTCAATTAGTAGTTCAACCTGTTTATGATGACCTTAAATGGTTTACCAATCGGCTGTTAATTTGTAAGCAAGACGCGAAATACGGACTTATCAATATAGAAGGCCAGGAATTAATAAAACCTCAATATGAAGAGTTATCAGAACCACATGGTTATGCAACGCTCCTGATAAAAAAAAGATTCTATTTATCCTATAAAGATTCTAATGGTAGTTACCTCTTAATAGACACAACGGGCAAGGTTGTTTCCAAACGTTATCTTCAGGAAATTTCATACACTTACTCAGATAGAGATGAACCCATTTACATAAGACTATTTAAACAGGGTAATGATAAAAATGGTATTACATACCAAATATGTGACAGTAATGGCACTCCAATAGTTAAAGATTCTTTTATAAATGTACACCCGTTAAAAGGATATTTAATGTTAGAAAAAAGTGCTCATCAATTTTATCTTATAAAAGATACCACACCCCCTTTGATTGTTGACACTTTTGATATGTTCCGGTCAATACCCAAATTAAACGACATACGGGATATTTTAGATACCCGATATGATGTAGAAGAAAGCAACTACTACCTGTTAAGTAAAGGAGGTAAAACAAGTGTAGTAAACCATGCACTTAAACATCTTTCAGACTGTAAATACAAAAATGTTTTAGGCTGGGGATTAGGCGCCATTTACATACGCAAAAACAACAAAACTTACCTGTTAAATTTACAGGGCGAAATTAAATATCCCGTAGGTTTTGACACCATTATTCAACTGACAAAGCGCACCTACCAGGCAACAGCAGGTGATACCCTGTATATTTTTGATAAAGACTATAATTTCCTGTTTAAGCTGAAAGCAAAAGTGCTGTATTTATCGGGTAACATAAATAAGCAGAAAGAAACCGGGCATACATTAATAGCTAAAGGAATGTTTACGCGGATAGATGACTACCTCTATCAATTGATATCTGCCGGCAATAATATAGTGCTGCAAAAATTAATACCCGGCACCTATTCATTATTAAGTTTTCCAAGCATTTTTGGTGATCATCCGAGTGCTATTTTTTTTATGAATCCTGAAGGTTTAATCATGGAACAAACTTATTCTGAAGGTGATGATACTAGGAATTTTAAAGAACTTTTATATGAATATATAATATCGGACCGGTACAAAAAAGATAACCATCAATTATTACAACAAAATGCTATCTCAAAAGTTACTTTAAAAGATAGGTCAGGTGAGTATTACTTATACGGGATTCAATCAGGAAAGTATAGTAAACTAATGGCCGTTTTGGATAAAAATACCGTTCCTAAACAAATAACTATTAATTATTGGGGAACTACAGATACAGTAGACGATTACCCTGTTGTATTTTACCTGTTTCGTACCGGTACAAATAAATATGGCATTATAACTCCCGAAAAAAACTTAGCATTAGATACCATATATGACGAAATAGTTATACTAGATAATTATATAGCAGCTTACAACAATAAAAACCAAATACTATCCTTTTTCAATAAGCAGTTTAAATTAATTGATAAAATAAATAACCCACCATTTCAGGATATTCGGATAAATGAAAAGCTTATGTTAATTTATAACAAAAAAGGTGGCCAGGACTCTTATTTTATTACCGATAATTCATTAAAAAAAATACCCTTTAATCAGCTTAGGATTGACGAACAAGAACCCATTTTGTGGGGGTATCAAAGAAAAGGTTACGATTTGTATGATTCAAATCTTAACTTAATTACCACCCTGCAAACAGAACACACCAATTCTTTTAGCTTAGGTTATACCCAGGTAAATGGTATACTAATATCAAAAAAAGGAGCAATTGTACAAAGAGGAAATGATTATAATGCCATGTCTTTAAACTTCGATATAAGAAAACAATTATCAAAGGTAAAGGACATGAATTCGGTACCCGAAAATGCAAAAAATGTTTACACGTTAACAAACTTATCCGATATGCATTTTTCTACTTACAGCTATCAGCCAGGTAAACAAAAAAACAGAACATATATTGCTCAATTGGCCGATGATAAAAGATTCCCGTCTTCATTTATCAATGCCATAAACACAGCCTTACATTATACCGCCATTACAGAACAAAATTCTGATGAGGAATACTCCTTTAATTACCATAGTCCTTACTTATTCAATATACAATATGAGTATAACAGGAGAAGCGAAATATCAATAACCAATTATTTTATTTTAAATGATACACTTTATCGATTGTCGCCATACCCGGAATATGAATTAATTGAAACTTCTCTATTAAGTACCATGCTTTTTAATAAACTGAAAAACGTAGCAGGATTTGACGATAATGACTTTTGGCGCAACAAGAGATGTATTATACCCGAGCAAGCTTTTAGGCACTATAGCCCAGAAATAGAATTGCGTGCAGATGGTGTTTATTTTATAATTAAAAATACCGAAAGTCAAAACAAAAAAACACCTGTAGCAGTAAAATTTAGTTATGATGAAATGAAACCATTTGCCAATAAGGAAAGTTTACTCTACAAATGGATTTCATCTTTAAAGAAATAAGGCATCTTCAGTCATTCACTAAACAACCAGTTTTACTGCTATTCATATAAATTATGTAAGTAAATTCTAGTAACATTAACTTAACAACAGGCGAAAAATGCAAATACAAAAACCTGTTTTACAAATCATTAAACTAACTTTTATTTTACATTAAAATATATGGAAAGGCTTTATTTATTCACAAACAGCACAAAAACTTTATCTATTGCGCTTATAGGCTTATTTTGCGCAGCTAAAAAAATATAAGTTTTGACGTTAATTAAATCAATTTCAGGTATTAGAGGTACAATTGGAGGCCAAAGTGGAAACGCTTTAACTCCTATTGACGTAGTAAAATTTACTGCAGCTTTTGGTAGTATGATAAAAAAAGACACTAAATCGTGTAAAATAGTGGTTGGAAGAGATGCCCGCCTAAGTGGCGACATGGTAAACCGTTTGGTTTGCGCCACCCTATCAGGTTTAGGTATTGAAGTAATAGATTTAGGATTAAGTACTACACCAACCGTTGAAATGGCGGTAGTAATGGAAAAAGCAGATGGCGGAATTATATTAACAGCCAGCCACAATCCAAAACAATGGAATGCATTAAAACTATTGAACAGCAAAGGCGAATTTATTTCAGACGAATTTGGCAAACAAATGCTGCACATTGCAGACAATGAAGCCATTGAATTTGCTGAAGTTGATAAGCTGGGAAAAATAAGCGAGAAGAAAGATTATATTAAAAAACATATTGACGAAATTTTAAAGCTGGATTTAGTAGATGTAGAAGCTATTAAAGCCAAGAAATTTAAAATAGTAGTGGATGCAGTAAACTCAACCGGAGGTATAGCAGTACCTATGTTATTGCGTGCTTTAGGAGTTGATGATATAGTAGAAATATTCTGTACACCTGACGGTAAGTTCCCACATAACCCGGAACCACTACCAGAAAACTTAACAGCTATTTCAAACGAAGTAATCCGCCAGAAAGCCGACTTAGGTATAGTAGTTGACCCTGATGTAGATAGACTGGCTTTGGTGAACGAAGATGGAAGTATGTTTGGCGAAGAATATACTTTGGTAGCCGTAGCTGATTATGTACTTAAAAATGTAAGCAGCGATAACTTAAAACGCAATGGTTTTGTGAAAAATACCGTTTCAAACCTTTCGTCAACCCGTGCCTTGCGCGATGTAACCGAAAAATACAAAGGTAAATACAGTGCCAGTGCCGTAGGCGAGGTAAATGTTGTTACCATGATGAAAGAAACCAAAGCAGTAATTGGTGGCGAAGGCAATGGAGGTATTATTTTCCCTGAATTGCATTATGGCCGCGATGCCATGGTGGGTATAGCTTTATTCTTATCGCATTTAGCCAAAAGCGATAAATTATGTTCAATCCTACGCTCAAGCTACCCTGATTATACCATTGCCAAAAAGAAAATCGATTTAGATTCAACCATTAATATTGATGAGCTTTTAACAGGCATCAAAGAAAAATACAAAAAACAACCTATCAATACCGTTGATGGTGTTAAAATAGAATTTGATAACGAGTGGGTACATTTACGCAGAAGTAATACCGAACCAATTATTCGTATTTATTCAGAAAGCAAAAGTGAGGCAACCGCTAACCACTTAGCCGAAAAAATAATTATGGATATGAAACAAATTATTAAAGGCTAATAGCTATAGGGACCTTTAGCCAAAACAATAATAAATTAAACAATTTAAAACATAAATGACTGCCAGTACCATCCCGATAGCTATCGGGAGCTAGTAGCCAGAAGCTAAAAATAAACAAAAATGCAGTGTGGAATAGTAGGCTTACCCAATGTAGGCAAATCAACTTTATTTAATTGCTTAAGCAATGCCAAAGCGCAAGCCGCTAATTTTCCTTTTTGTACCATTGAACCAAATGTGGGTGTAATTACCGTACCCGATGAGCGTTTAAATGTGTTAGAAGGTTTAGTTAAACCCAACAAAGTAGTACCAACCAATATAGAAATAGTTGATATAGCCGGTTTGGTAAAAGGTGCCAGTAAAGGCGAAGGTTTAGGTAACCAGTTTTTAGCCAATATACGCCAAACCGATGCTATTATACACGTATTGCGTTGTTTTGAAGACGACAATATTATTCACGTAGATGGTTCAGTTAATCCATTGCGCGATAAAGAAATTATTGATACTGAATTACAGTTAAAAGATTTAGATTCAGTAGAAAAGAAATTACAAAAAGTAAGTCGTGCAGCCAAAACTGGCGATAAAGACATGCTTAAAGTAGAAGCTACTTTATTAAAATACAAAGCACATTTAGACGATGGAAAATCAGTTAGAACGTTAGAAGTAACTGACAACGAAAAAGAACATGTAGAAGACTTGTGTTTATTAACGGCTAAGCCGGTAATGTACGTTTGTAATGTAGATGAAGCTTCGGTTGTTAACGGAAACAAATTTGTGGAGTTGGTACGTGAAGCCGTTAAAAATGAAAATGCAGAAGTTTTAATTATAAGTGCAGCTATAGAAAGCGAAATTTCTGGTTTAGATAGCTATGAAGACAGAATAGCTTTTTTAAACGATTTGGGCTTAACAGAAAGTGGCGTAGCTAAACTTATTACTGCTTCTTACAAATTATTAAACCTGATTACTTATTTCACCGCAGGTGTGCAGGAAGTTAGAGCCTGGACTATTGACAAAGGCTACAAAGCACCACAGGCAGCAGGTGTAATCCATACCGATTTTGAAAGAGGTTTTATTAAAGCTGATGTAATTGCATACGAAGACTTTAAAAAATACGGTTCAGAGTCAGCATGCCGCGAGGCAGGTGCACTGCGTATGGAGGGTAAAGAATATATTGTAAACGATGGTGATGTAATGCACTTTAAATTTAACGTATAATCCATAGCGTTCAACTTTCAAATTGTACGTTTCAGGTTAAATTTATTGCATTTCATTAGCAAACTATCGCATTATCAAATAAATAAGCGCATGTTTGCGCAAGTTTTTAGATAACTGATAACCATAAATTATTGAGTAACCACTTTAAAACGATACCTTATAAATTGTCATATTTCTGTAAGCATTATTTAGCGTGCAACCTACGTACACGCAATTTCTTACTTACAAGCAAGCATTCATAATCAGTCGTTTTTCAAGTAAATTTTTCAAAATAAAAAAGAACCATTTAACATAAAAGCCATTATTTTTTTGTAAACAGTATGTGTTTATTCAAGTAAAATAATTTTATTCGTAACCATTAAATTAAACATAACATAAAAATGAATCAAACAGCAACAAAAAAAGAAGAAAGCAAAGCCGGGAGCTTGTTCTCTTCGCTAGCTATCCCAATCTTAGTATTAGTAGGTTTTTTACTTTGGAAATTTGTATTAGGCTTTGAAGGTAATTTTGCCGATGGAGTAACACGCCATACCCCAGTAAAAGAAGGTATTGGTTCAATTTTAGGATTAATATACTTAGGTGGTTTTATTGTACCTATCTTATTATCGTTGGTATTAATGAGTATTACTTTCTCAATCGAGCGTTTTTTAACTATTACAAAAGCATCAGGTAAAGGTTCAGCAGAAGCATTTGTTCGCAAAGTAAAAAGCCATTTAACAGCAGGTAATGTTGATGCAGCTATTAAAGAGTGTGATGTACAACAAGGTTCAGTAGCTAACGTAGTAAAAGCTGCTTTACACAAATACAAAGAAATGGAAGGCGAAAGTAACATGGAGAAAGACCAAAAGATTTTAGCCATTCAAAAAGAATTAGAAGAAGCTACTTCATTGGAATTACCAATGTTAGAGAAAAACTTAGTAATTATTGCAACCATGGCTTCGGTTTCAACGTTAGTTGCGTTATTAGGAACTGTATTAGGTATGATTAAAGCGTTCTCGGCATTAGGAAATGCAGGAGCGCCTGATTCAACTGCCCTAGCTATTGGTATTTCTGAAGCACTTATCAATACAGCTTTAGGAATTGGTAATTCAGCTATCGCTATCATTATGTATAACGTATTTACAACCAGAATTGATAAAATTACTTATACTATTGATGAAGCTGGTTTCACTATTGTACAAAACTTTGCAGCAGCTCACAAACGCTAGTTTTATTGGCAATTTCAGAATTGCTTATTAATTTTTAATAATTTTAAAATAAAACAAACAAAATGGCTAAAGTAAAAGTACCTCGTAAAAGTACCTCGGTTGATATGACTGCAATGACAGACGTTGCATTCCTATTGCTAACATTTTTTATGTTGGCTACCCAGTTCAAACCCGATGAACCAGTACAGGTGTTAACTCCAGCCTCTGTTGCCGAAATTCCACTACCCGATGTTGACGTAATGCTTATTACCATCAGTGATGATAATAAAGTATTCTTTGACCTTCAAGGAGAGCATTATAAATATGCCTTATTGGAGCGTATGGGTAAAAAGTACAATATTGCATTTACCGAAGACGAAAGACAAAAGTTTTCAAACATGAGTAGTTTTGGTTTACCCATTGCTCAGTTGAAACAATACATTAACTTAAGTCCGGATAAACGTAAATCTATGCCATCAACCGGTATTCCTTGCGACTCATTAAACAATGAATTGGGAGACTGGGTATGGCAAAGTAGATTGACCAACAATAACTTTAGAGTGGCTATTAAAGGCGATAGAGAGGTAAGTTACCCAACAATTAAACAAGTAATTAAAACCCTACAAGACAAAGATGTAAATAGATTTAATTTTATTACATCAATGGAAGGTGGTAAATAATTTAAGAAAGGAAACTAAAAAATGGCAGAAATAGAAGGCGGTGGCGGTGGCGGTCATAAAAAAGGCGGTAAACCAAAAGGCAAGAAACTATCAACCCGTGTAGATTTTACACCCATGGTAGATTTAGGCTTCTTGTTGATTACCTTTTTTATGTTAACTACCTCGCTCAACAAGCCAAAAACCATGGAGTTGAACATGCCGGTAAAAGATCCTAATGGAGATAATACACCAATTAAGGTTTCTCAGGCAGTTACAGTTCTATTAACAGGAAATAATCAAGTAATGTACTATTTTAGTGATCCAGTAACATTGGAACCTATGACTCCACAAATAACTGATTTTAGTGACGGAGGAATAAGACCTATGTTGTTGCGTGAAAATAAAAAACGCAATCCAAAATTGGATTCTATCCAAGTGTATAAAGACTTGTTCAAAACATCTAAGATAAAGGAAAGTGAAATGAAAGCTCGTATTGCTGATATTAAAGCCTGGAAAGATGGTTTAATAGTAGTAATTAAGGCTGACGATAACGCTAAGTTTAAAAACATAGTTGACATTTTAGATGAAATGTTAATTTGTAATATTGGCCGTTATGCGATTGTTGATATTTCAGATCCTGAAAAAGATTTAATTAAAAGTTCGGCAGCATCTTTAGCCGAAGCCTTAAAACAAAACTAATTGACATGGCAAATACAAGTATTTTTGATAACAATTGGGTTAATTTGGTGTTTGAAGGGCGCAACCAACAATATGGAGCTTTTGTGCTACGTAAAAAAAGTAGCAGCTATACCATTAAAGGAATAATTTTCTCTATCATCGGATTTTCGTTGGCAATAGCGGCACCAGTAATTGTAAATTACATCAAAGCTCAAATACCTAAAGAAAACATTATAGTGGAAGCAGATGTAACCAAATTGGATGCTCCACCTCCACTAGACAAATCAGCACCACCACCACCTCCTCCTCCACCACCACCTCCGGTTAAGAGTACTATTAAGTTTACTCCTCCAGAGATTAAAAAAGATGAGGAAGTACCGGACGAACCACCTCCAACGCAAGAAAAATTGCAAGAGGTTGATGCCGGAGCACAAACAGTAGATGGTGATCCTAATGCCAAAGACGTGTTAACGGAAGACCCCGGAACGGGCGATGGCGGAGGAACAAGCGAAATATTATTAGACGCTGAAGTTCCACCTGAGTTTCCGGGAGGAGAAGAAAAAATGTACGAATATTTAAGTTCGGCAGTTGATTACCCTCCAATGGCAAAAGAAAATAATATTGAAGGACGTGTAGTATTACGTTTTGCAGTAATGTCAGACGGAACAATAAGCGGCATTCAAGTAATAAACAAACCAGAACTAGGTTGGGGATGCGAAGAAGCAGTTATAAAAGCTGTTAAAGGTATGCCTAAATGGAGTCCGGGCCGTCAGGCCGGTCGCCCGGTACCGGTTTACTTTACTTTACCGTTTTTGTTTAATTTACAACAATAATTATTTCATAAAAACATAATACAAAATAAGCTTGCTAAACAATTAGTTTAGTGAGCTTATTTGTTTATATAAAATGCATAAAAACACCTGTTAGTAATGAGTTTAGAAGAAATCAGAGAAGAAAGAACACATAAAATTGGTAATATTGTTAAATACTTTGGCGCAGTAATGGGCTTATTTTACCTTGTTTTAGGAACAGGTATACTATTAGGCAAAGTACCTTTAATAGTTAATGATATAGTAAAATATGTTTTGGGGGGCGCCCTATTACTATATGGAATACTTAGGTTATACAGATTAATAAAAAAGTAAGAACGGCCAAACTGCATTATAATTTCAATATGATTCGTAACCCTAAACCTATTCATATAGCCTTACTGGTATCAAGCATTATTGCTACTGTTTTATCACTTGTTATGTATTTTGTTTTAGAATCAAACTGGGTTTCTATTACTGTTATATTTACACTTACAGCCGGCTTATCTTTTTTCCTGTTTTTTTATACGCTGGAGTTTTTCATTTATAGAAAAATCAAACTGATTTATAAAACCATTCATAGCCTTAAAACACAGAAGTACGATGCCGTACTGGAGAATTTTGCATGGGACAAAGACCCCATTTTTGAAATGAGCAAAGAGGTTATTAACTGGGCCCGCGATAAAAAAATTGAAATAGACCAGCTTAAAAAATTAGCCGACTTCAGAAAAGAATTTTTAGGCAATGTAAGCCATGAATTAAAAACACCTATTTTTAGCATACAAGGTTATTTGCATACGCTTTTAGATGGTGCTATGGACGACTCGGAAGTGAATAAAAAGTTTTTGCAAAAGGCCGCTAAAAGCACTGATAGGTTAAGTGATTTAGTAGCTGATTTATTAGAAATATCGAAACTGGAAAGTGGTGAATTAACCATGCAAATGGATCGTTTTGATATCAATGCCCTGACCAAAGATGTATATGAACAATTTGAAGTAAAAGCCAACCAAAAAGGCATTGAGCAACTGATAAAAGAAGGTTGCAACAAACCTTTTTATGTGTTGGCTGACAGGTATAGAATAAGAACCGTGCTGGTAAATTTAATTGGCAATGCCATTAAATATGGTAACGAGAACGGATTTACTACTGCTGCTTACTACGTAATGGGCGAAAACATTTTAATTGAAATAGCCGATAACGGACAGGGCATAAATCAGGAGAGCCTGCCTCGTATTTTCGAACGTTTTTACCGCGAAGATAAAAGCCGAGCAAGGGATGACAGCGCTGCCGGTGGTACAGGATTAGGCTTAGCCATTGTAAAACATATTATTGAAGCTCACCTGCAAACCATTAATGTACGAAGTACCATTGGCTCTGGCACTACATTTGGCTTTACATTAAAAGCAGCCCAATAAATATATAAACACTTTTTGCAAACTCTACTATTGTGGTAAGCTATAAACAAAAATTTGAATTATACTTGCACATATGAGCAACGAAGAAAACAACAACAACCAAATTAATATTGAGCTAAGCGAAGAAATAGCAGAAGGAATTTATGCAAACTTAGCCATTATTACCCATAGCAATAGTGAATTTGTACTTGACTTTATAAGAGTAATGCCTGGTGTACCCAAAGCAAAAGTAAAATCGCGTATTGTATTAACCCCGGAACATGCCAAACGTTTATTACTTGCTTTAGGCGAGAATATCCAGAAATACGAAGAGCAAGTTGGTACAATTAACCTGCCTGACATGATGCCTCCATTCCCAATGAATTTTAGTGGCCCAACTGGGCAAGCATAAACTATCCTGTATTTAATTCATCAATCGCTAAGTCAATAACTCTTTACGCATAAAGAATGAAGGAACTATTTATTGAGCAAATAAAAAACGGATATACTTTTAAAGGTGAAAGTATTCAGATAGGTGCAGCTATGCTTAATGGTGAAACATTGGCAGAGTGCCCTGTAAATTTACCTTTAAAAATGCTTAACAGGCATGGATTGATAGCGGGTGCTACCGGAACGGGTAAAACCAAAACACTACAAACCATAGCCGAAGGTTTAAGCAATGCCAGTGTACCTGTATTGTTATTGGATATAAAAGGCGATTTAAGTGGCCTTGCCGCCAAAGGCGAATTGAACAATGCAATACAGGAACGTTATACAAAAATAGGTATTAACTATTCGCCCGATGCTTTCCCTACCGAGTTGCTTACTATAAGTAATAAACCGGGCGTAAAAGTAAAAGCAACGGTAAGTGAATTTGGACCTTTATTACTTTCAAAAATTTTAAACCTGAACGAAACACAAGCGGGTTTTGTAAGCATGATTTTTAAGTTTTGTGATGATGCACAATTGCCATTGCTTGACTTAAAAGATTTCATTAAAGTATTGCAGTATATAAGCAATGAAGGCAAGGCTGAAATGGAGCAACAGTATGGCAAAATTTCAACTACATCAACAGGAACTATATTGCGTAAAGTAATAGAACTTCAACAACAGGATGCGGATGCTTTTTTTGGGGAACGCAGTTTTGAGGTAGATGACCTGATGCGTATAAACGATGATGGAAGAGGTATCATTTCTATATTACGCGTAAATGATATACAGGACAAGCCAAAACTATTCTCTACATTTATGCTTTGCCTATTGGCAGAACTGTATGCCACTTTACCGGAAGAAGGTGATTTGGATAAACCCAAACTGGTTTTATTTATTGATGAAGCGCATTTAATTTTTCAGGAAGCAAGTGGCGCCCTATTACAACAAATAGAAACCATTATAAAACTAATCCGCTCCAAAGGCGTTGGCATATTTTTTTGTACGCAAAACCCGGCCGATGTGCCGGCAGCAGTGCTGGGCCAATTAGGTTTAAAAGTACAACATGCCTTGCGTGCCTTTACTGCCGCTGACAGGAAAACAATTAAACAAACTGCCGAAAATTATCCGTTATCCGATTTTTATAAAACGGATGAATTATTAACCCAACTGGGTATGGGCGAAGCTTTAATAACCTGTTTAAATGAAAAAGGTATTCCTACTCCATTGGTGGCTACCATGCTTTGTGCACCACAGTCGCGCATGAATATTTTAAACGATACTGAAATAAATGCGGTAATAGCCCAATCGAAAATTGCGGCTAAATACAATCAAACTATAGACAGTGAAAGTGCTTATGAAATTTTAAATGCTAAGTTGGCCAATGCTGTTAATAGTACTATTGACAACACCCAACAAGCATCGGAAAGCAAAACAAATAAAAACGAAAAATCAACTTTAGAACAAATACTAAGCAGCCCGGTAACCAAACAGGTAGGCCGCACGGCTGCACAGATTATTACACGTAGTTTATTGGGCGCACTTGGCTTAGGAGGTAAAACTAAATCAAAGTCCAAATCAAGCTCTTGGTTCTAATATAAATTCAATAACAGTATGCAAATAAAAACAACACCTATTGAAGGTTTACTCATTATAGAGCCACAAGTATTTAACGACCCACGTGGCTATTTTTACGAAAGCTATAACAAAGAAAAAATGTATGCTGCCGGTATTGATATTGAGTTTGTACAAGACAACCAAAGCTTATCGCAAAAAGGTATTGTAAGAGGCTTACATTTTCAGGCAGCACCATTTGCGCAAGCTAAACTGGTTAGGGTAATTCAGGGAGCGGTAATGGACGTAGCTGTTGATATTAGAAAAAATTCCCCTACTTACGGACAACATTTTGCCATAGAATTAAGTGCCGAAAACAAAACCATGTTTTATATTCCTCCGGGGTTTGCACATGGCTTTGAAACCTTAGCCGACAACACACTATTTTTATATAAATGCAGTAACTTGTACAACAAAGAAAGTGAAGGAGGTTTACTTTGGAATGATGAACAGCTAAATATCAAATGGCAAACAAAAAATCCATTGGTTAGCGATAAAGACAAAGTATTGCCTTCATTAAACAATTTTATATCGCCCTTTTAAAACATAATCATATGTCCGAAGAAATATTAGACGATGAAGTATTATCGTTAATCAGCCAGATTAAAGATAAATACAATACCCAAGGCCAAAACTTTAAAAGTTACTTAGAAGGCTTGTTATACCAGGATTACACGCACTATTGGGATTATATAGCTGTTGATAGTTTACTGACTTTACAAAAACCAAAAACTTTAATTCCAGATGAAATGATTTTTATAATCTATCATCAGATTACTGAATTATACTTTAAACTTTCGCTCCATGAAATGGAACAGATTGTAACTTCAAAAAACAATATTGATGTTCATTTTTTTGCGGAAAGAGTAAGACGTATCAATGCTTATTTTAATAACCTGACCCATAGTTTTGAAATAATGGTAAATGGTATGGAGCCTGAACAGTTTTTAAAGTTTAGAATGAGTTTATTGCCTGCAAGTGGTTTCCAAAGTGCACAATACCGTATGATTGAAATATATGCTACTGAGTTTATAAATTTGGTAAACAAAGAAAAACGAGAAGAAGTAAAAGACCTTCCGATTGACCAACAATTTAATCATATATACTGGCAAGCAGGTGCTACTGAATCGGACACTGGAAAGAAAACGTTAACCTTAACCAAGTTTGAACAAAAATATGGTGACAAACTTAAACGACTGGCATGCCAAAATAAAGAGAACAATTTATGGACCATATACCAAACGCTAAGTGAAACGGATAAACAAGACGAAACGCTTAAAGCGGAATTGAGAAAGTTTGATTTAAATGTAAATGTAAACTGGCCTTTGATGCATTATAAATCGGCTGTAAAATATTTACAAAAACCCAAGGAAGATGTGCCTGCAACAGGTGGAACCAACTGGCAAAAATACTTACCTCCGCGTTTTCAGTTGCGTATATTTTACCCTGAATTATTTACCACTGATGAATTAAACAACTGGGGTAAATTTTAAATAATTGATAAAGCCATTTGGTACCAACCGGATGGCTTTTTTATTTAAATAAACAGTAAGTGAAACACAAAGGTAATAACAGCCAAAAGCGGCATTACACGGGTTACTAAATGGGTAACATAACCTGTATTAGTGATGGCACGTATATCAGAAAAATACCAGTACCTTACACATAATATGATGCTTGATATAATAAAGAAATCTATCAGCAGACCACGCATAATTTGTGCGTTCAATATGTTTACCGAAATTAAAACAGCAGCAATCAAAGCCATTAAAGTAACGTGCGAACCATATTGCCAAAACTGTTTTTCATAGGTACTAAATACATGTTCAAATACAGGAATATCACGCTTTAACTCTTCATTTATCATTTGTATATCATCCCTGTTAAATGAATAATTATGGCTTGTATTTAACGGGTTTTGATTTAGCAAATAACAAAGGTGATAATACAGGGAAGGCAGTTCCTGTTCAAATAAATCGGGCACTTCAAAAAAGTTTTCTATACAAACCGAAAAAAATTCCGATTCATTGGTGGCTGCATAATCCCTGAAAAAACTAATGGAGCCATTGCGCATTTTATGAAACGATAAACTTGCCAATTCATTCCATTCTTCATAATAATTGCTAAATCTACTATCTGCTACATCATCGTCTAAAGCTTCCATTCTGAGTATGTGTGCAAATTCATGCAAGCCCAAATTAAAAGTATCCCTGCTATCCTTATAACCTTCTTTAAAATGATGCCAGCTTAAAAACACTACTCCATTTCCAAGGGCCAGTCCTTTTACATCACTTTCAACTAATCTACTGTAAAATATATCAGGGAAAAGTACAACACCTTTCAGCATATCAAGGTTTGGGCTGTTCAAACCATAAGTTAATTGGGCTAGACAACCACAAATAAACATATTCATTTCACCATCATACACCAATTCATCACGGGTTTGAATTTGTATATGCTTGCTGATATCTATACTTCGCTCTACGAATTTTGCTTTGGATAACGAATCCAAGTTATTGTAATAAGGAATATTGGCCTGGTAAAATTGATTGTAGGTGTCAAATACATTTTTTTCTACCTCGTAAATATCATCGGGGGCATCGGGCTTTACTATATGAAAATACCTGATGTAAGCCCACAGAAAAATAATGATAAGTAAAGTTATAGTAGCCAATGTTTAATAAAAAGATTAAACACGATAATAAATATTTTTTATAAAATAACAACTAAACCAAACTTAAGCGCAAACAAAAAGGCTACCTTGTTGGGTAGCCTTTTTGTTTAATTACATAATGTATTTACTATAAGTGTATACACTCACCGTATGCTTGTGCTGCGGCTTCCATAATAGCTTCGCTCATGGTTGGATGCGGATGAACTGATTTAATAATCTCCATTCCGGTTGTCTCTAATTTACGAGCTACCACTACTTCGGCTATCATTTCAGTTACATTTGCTCCTACCATATGGGCTCCTAAAAACTCACCATACTTAGCATCGAAAATTACTTTTATAAAACCTTCTTTTACACCACCAGCACTTGCTTTACCACTTGCACTAAAAGGGAACTTACCTATTTTTAATTCGTATCCGGCTTCTTTAGCAGCTTTCTCGGTATAACCAACTGAGGCTACTTCCGGTGAGCTATAAGTACAGCCCGGTATGTTGTTGTAGTTTAAAGGCTCCGGATGGTGTCCTGCAATTTTCTCTACACAAATAATACCTTCAGCACTTGCTACGTGTGCCAATGCTTGTCCCATTACTATATCGCCAATGGCATAAACACCTTTTATATTGGTTTGGTAAAAATCATCAACTAATACTTTACCTTTATCTGTTTTTACTCCTAAAGTCTCTAAGCCTAAGTTTTCTAAATTGGTTTGAATACCCACTGCTGAAAGCACTACATCGGCTTCCATTTCTTTAACTCCTTCGGCTGTTTTAACTTTTACTTTGCAACCTGCACCACTTGTATCTACGCTTTCTACTGAAGCATTGGTTAAAATTTCGATACCTGATTTTTTAAATGCTTTGGTTACTTCTTTGCTTGAATCCTCATCTTCAACCGGCAAAATATTAGGCATAAACTCTACAATAGTAACTTTAGTACCCATGCTGTTATAGAAATAAGCAAACTCGCATCCAATAGCACCACTACCCATTACTATCATGCTTTTAGGTTGTGTTGGCAACACCATTGCATCTCTGTAGCCAATTACTTTTTTGTTATCAATTTTTATATTAGGTAACTCGCGGCTGCGTGCACCTGTTGCTAAAATAATATGTTTAGCTTCTACTGTTTTTTTAGTTCCGGCAGCTTCAGTCACTTCTACTTTACCGGCAGCTAATAATTTACCATGACCGGCTATTACATCTATTTTATTTTTTTTCATTAAGAATGCAATACCTTTACTCATATTATCAGCTACACCACGGCTACGTTTTACCACTGCTGCAAAATCTTTTTCTGCACCCTGAACACTAATTCCGTAATCAGCAGCATGTTTTATATATTCGAAAACTTGAGCAGATTTAAGCAAAGCTTTGGTTGGAATACAACCCCAGTTTAAACAAACACCTCCCATTTCGGCTTTTTCAATAATGGCTGTTTTAAGTCCTAACTGGCTTGCTCTTATGGCAGCTACATAGCCACCAGGGCCGCTACCTATTACTACTAAATCGTAATTCATTATAATAATTTATTTAATGTTATAGAAGGCGCAAATTAAAGCATTATTTGTAAAATATTGAACGCCTAATTAAGCTTACAACAAAATAATACACTAAAAATCAGGCAGCTGTAAATGCTATTTATATTTCTACATTTTTGGGGCGATTAAACACCCAGAAAATAATTGGAAATACCAACAAGGTTAAAATCGTTGCAGTTATCAATCCACCTATAATAACAACTGCTAGTGGTTTTTGCGATTCAGAACCTATACCTGTACTAATAGCTGCCGGTAACAAACCAATAGATGCCATTAATGCCGTCATAACAACAGGACGTGTACGTACTTTTACAGCTTCTTTTATAGAAGATTCTAAATTCATTTTGCCTTTTAAGTTTTTATGAAATTCTGAAATTAGAATAACACCATTTTGAATACAAATACCAAATAATGCAATGAAACCGACTCCACCGGATATACCAAAATTAATACCTGTAACATGTAATGCCATAATACCACCAATAATAGCAAAAGGAACATTGGCCAAAACAAGCAATGAGTCTTTTATATTACCAAACATAATAAACAGCAAAATGAAAATACCTACTAAACTGATTGGAACCATTTGCCCTAAACTTTTGGTAGCTCTTACTTGGTTTTCAAATTCACCTGTCCAGCCTATGCTGTAGCCTGTTGGTAATTGAATATTTTGTTCCACATTTTTTTGTGCTTCGGCTATGGTACTTCCCAAATCTCTGTCGCGTACTGAAAACTTTACACCAATAAATCGTTTGGTATTATCCCTGTAAATAAAGGCAGGGCCTGTAATTTTTTTAATGCTCGCTATTTCCTTCAAAGGAATTTTTACTCCTTGTATAGTGGGTACTTTTAAGTTTGAAATGTCTATTTCATCTTTTCTATACTCTTTTAAATACCTTACACGTATATCAAATTTTTTCTCTCCTTCAAATTTCTGTGTAGCTGTTTTACCTCCAAAAGCCATTTCCAATACGGCTTGTGCATCTGCTGCTTTTACACCATAGGCCGCCATCTTTTCCCTATCAAGTATTACACTCATTTCCGGCTGACCCACATTCCTTAAAATACCTACATCTTTTATACCTTCAACATGCTCTATTTGTTTAATCACATCGTTGGCTATTTCATCAAGCTTCTCTAAGTTATCGCCATAAATTTTAACTGCGTTGGAAGCATTGATACCTGCTACACTCTCTGCCACATTATCAATAATGGGTTGTGAGTAGTTGTAACCTATACCCTGGTATTTCGATAATGAGTCGTCCATTTCCCTAACCAAATCATCCATTGATATTTTACGTTTCCAATCATCTTTGTGCTTTAAATTAACCTGCATTTGCACATAATAAAAGCCACTTGGATCGGTTCCATCATTGCTCCTTCCTACTTGCGAAAGTACACCATTTACTTCCGGAAATTTTTGTAACTCTGTTCTTAAAATAGCTGTTTTTTCAACGGTTTCTTTTAAGCTCTGGCTCATGGGGAATTTGGCTTCAACCCACAAAGCGCCTTCGTTTAATTGGGGTAAAAACTCTGTACCTAAAAATGAAGCGGAGAAAAATGTCAGCCCTATTAATGCTACTGATGTAATCAATGTTTTGCGCTTATTTCTAAATGTCCATGCAAAACCATTCTCCACTATTTTATTCCAGAAATTAACAAATGGATTGTGTTTTTCTTTTACGTTTTTGTTTAAAAATATATGGCATAAAACGGGCACTAATGTTAATGTAAAAATTAAAGCGCCTAACAAAGCAAAACCCAATGTATAAGCCAATGGCGAAAACATTTTACCTTCTACTTTTTGGAAAGCAAAAATGGGTAATAAAGCTGTTATAATAATTAGTTTAGAAAAGAATATTGCCTTACCCAATTCTGTACCTGTTTGCTTTATTACACTTCCAATGGAGAGTTTATTAAAGGCAGTCATGCCCCGCTTATGGGCTATATGGTCAAGGGTTACAAATATTCCCTCCACCATTACAACCGCCCCATCTATAATAATACCAAAATCAACCGCTCCTAGTGATAGTAAATTAGCGCTCATACCTTTTAGTTTTAAACACAAAAAGGCAAATAATAAGGAGAGTGGAATGATAATAGAAACAGTGACTGTGGTACGCCAGTCAGCCATAAATAGAAAAACAATAACAGTAACAAATAATATTCCCTCAAACATGTTATGCATAACGGTTGTGGTAGTATAATTCATTAAATTATCTCTATCGTAAAATGTTTCCATTTTTACATCGTTGGGTAAAATGCGCGTGTTTAACTCTTCAATTTTTGCTTTTATTCTTCCCAATACTTCTTTTGGGTTTTCGCCCTTACGCATTACCACAATTCCTTCCACCACATCGTCATTACCATTCAGTCCTACCTGACCTACTCTTGGCAACGAACTTTCTACAACCTCCCCCACATTTTTAACCAATACCGGATTACCTCCTGCATCGTCTATAATAATATTTTCAATGTCTTTAATGCTTCCTAACAAGCCAACTCCTCTTACCACATAAGCTTGTCCATTTTTTTCAATAACATCGCCTCCTACATTTAAATTACTTCCATTTACTGCCTGAAAAACTTCTAAAGGAGTTATATTGTATTTTGATAATCGGTTAGGGTCAACACTTACATCGTACGTTTTTTCTCTGCCACCAAAAGCCACTAAATCTGCTACTCCCGGTACGGAACGCAATTGTCTGTCAATAACCCAATTTTGAATGGTTAACAATTCGCGTGAATCTCTTGTGTTACTTTTAAGTGTATAACGAAATACCTCACCTGTAGGACCATAAGGTGGTTGCACATCAGGTTCTACTCCATCAGGAAGCGACACCGTCCTTAACTGGTTGTTGACTTGCTGCCTTGCAAAAAAATCTTCTACATCGTCTTCAAAAATTATTTTTATAACAGAAAGACCAAACATGGTAATGCTTCGAACACTGGTTTTTTTCTGTACTGAATTCATGGCAATTTCAACCGGTGTAGTTACAAAGCGTTCTATTTCCTCCGCACTCCTGCCATTCCATTCTGTTACTATAATAATCTGCGTATTGGTAACATCGGGGAATGCTTCAATGGGCATATTCTTAAAAGCCACAAATCCGGAGATGATTAATATGGATACCCAAAAGAAGGTAAATGGTTTATTCTTTAGCGAGAATGCTATAATATTTTTAATTAGTTTGTTCACTTTTTGAATGGATAATTGAAAATTAAAAATGGATAATTGATTTATCAATTATCTTAATATCACTTGTTGTTTATTGTTAATTAATCATTCAACGCATCATAAACCAGCAATTGATTTTGTGTCATTACCTTTTCACCTGCTTTTAAACCTGATGAAATAAATGTGGTATCACCTACTTGTCTGTATACTTCAACCTGTCTTGTTTCAATATTATTGCGGTCTTTAAATATCATCACAAAGTTTTTACTCTTATCAAAAATCACTGCTTCTGAAGGAATATTAATCATTTGCTGATCGTTTTCGGTATAAGACAGTTTAATGTTTGCACGCATTTCTGGCTTCAATAAAAACTTATCATTTTTAAGCGTTATTTTTACTTGCATAGCCTTGGTTGATGGATCTATAATATTAAAGATCTTATCTACTTTGCCTTTAAATACTCTATCTGGATAGGTTAATGTTGTTACCGCTGCATCAATGCCTAATTTTACTTGGTCAATATCACTTTCATTTACATTGGCAATAGCCCAAACTTCATTTATTTCTGCTATGTCAAAAATGTTATCACTCCTATCGTTACGCAACAACATATCCTGGTTAATATTTTTTTGAAGAATAAACCCATTTAATGGAGAGCGTACTTCATAAATAGCACCCTTCTTAATATTATAAATTTTATATGTTTCCTGTATACGCAATAATTGTGATTGTGCTTTATCTAAATGGCTCTTCGCTTCCAGTACATCACGCTCTGATGTTAGCTTGCCTTCAAACAATTCTTGTGCTACTTTCAGGTTGTTTTTAGCTACAATTACATCATTTCTGGCATCGTCCAAATCTTTTTCAAAGCCTGCTACTTCAGTACTTAAAATGGTAGCCAGTAACTGGCCTTTGGTAACATAATCACCTAACTCTACATAAACCTTGGTAACATTACCACCAACAATTGGAAATACTTCAATCAGCTTATTATTGTCAGCAGTAATTTTTCCATAAAATGATATTTCATTTTTAAGTGGTGATAAAGTAGCCACCGAAGTTTTAGTTGAACTCAACATCACATCGCTTAATACAAAAGCAGTAGCGGTTTCAACTTCTTTTTTCTTTTCGCTACACGATGAAAACAATACTAAAATACTAGTAAGGAAAACAATTGATTTATATAACATGTTAAAATATTTGTTTGTTAACGGCTTTACTCAAATCCTCACAAGAAAGGACAAGGGCTTTGTTTATTTCATTGAAATTTTGAATGCTTTGGTTATAACTTTCCATAAAGTCTGTAAACTCCAGTATGGTTATATTATTTTTTCTAAAATTGTTAATTACTCCCTGGTATACAAGTTCAAAGCTTTCAGTGTTGGAAGTAGTTAAATACTGGTAATTTTTATTGGCTTCTGACCATTTTATATAGTTTGTATATACTTCATTTTTTACTTGTTGCGCAGCATAATTTTGCATTGTTTTCGATTGCTGTAATTGTATCTCCGCTATTTTTATGTTGCCCTTATTTTTATTCCACACAGGCAATGGCATTCCAAAAGTGAAATTAATCTGGTTATTAAAAGCACCACCTCTTTGGTCGTAAGCAGTTCCTAATGTTAAATCTGGCCTCGCTATTGCTTTTTGTATTCTTACACTAAATTCATTGCTCTCTATACTTTTAAGTGCCAATAAATAATCCGGACGGTTATTAATAGCCATACTATACAGTGAGTCTAAAGAATACTGCAATACTTTGCCGGGTAAATAGTATTTTGATAATGATGGAACAGCAGGTGTAATTTCAGTGGCAATACCTGTAATCAGTTTTAATTTTTGTTGTTCATCAATGAGGCTTTGAATAAGCAATGTTCTATCATTCTTCAAACTAAAATAAAGGGCTTGTAACCTTACTAAATCTTTCATGGCTACGTTTCCCTTATTGGTTTGAACCACGTATGCTTTAATAAGTGTATCTAGATTGGTTAATTGTTTATCTGAAATTTCTATTTTTTTCTGTTCAAAGTATATGGTATAAAAACTTTGTTTTAAAGCTGCTTTTAAATTGCGTAGTGCATCTTCAAATTGTAATTGTGCTATACTGCTGTTTGTTTTTGCTAATGCAATTTCATTACGCCTTTTGCCACTCAAATAAATAAGTTGTTGTATGGCAAAGGCTTTCTGTCCGTTTGTGCCGGCATCAAAATATTGTTGGTTATTGGGATTGTATAAATTAAACTCACCAGATATATAAGGGTTATCCCATACTTTAGCCTGAATAATGGCTGCCTTAGCAGCATCCACATTAAACTGCTCTGCTACCAATAGCAGATTGTTTTTTAAAAACTGACTTTCACATTCTTCAACAGTATAAGTTTGCTGTGCACTTACCTGACTAACTAAGAAATAAACACAAAAAAGAATACAATACCTCATTTACCTTGCCGTTAAATTATTGACAAAGGTTATTGTGTTTAACTTAAATGGGACTTAAACTGTAGCTTAAAAATAGCTTAAACCGTAAGAATTATTTCAAACTGGTTCCAATTGGGTGGAGAAACGGTATAATTTAGTTGAGCTCCGTGGTAAGTAAATATGCGCTGACTTATGCGTAAACCCAAGCCTGAACCAGGTTTATAAATAGAATTTTTACCCCGCATAAATGCCTGAAACAATTTTTGTTGTTCATCAGAATCTAATACTTCGCCATTATTTTTAATACGTACCAACACCTGTTCATTGCTTAATTGCTCTATTTCTATAATGGCTTTCTTATCATTTGAATACAAATAGGCGTTTTTCAATAAATTAACAAAAGCTATTCGTAACAATGAGTCATTACAAATAATATCCAGCTTATATTCCACCAAAGGATTTTCTATTAACTCGAAATGGGGATAAAAATCGGGGTAATGCTTTTTTACAATGGCTATGGCATCAAAAATTATTTCATCAATCCGTTTTCTATCTTGTAATAACTCAGTGTTATTATCAGAAACCTTTGAAAGCAACAACAATGAAGTAATTAAATCGGCCATTTGATTGGCATCGTTTTTTAAGTTTTCAATATATTTTTTAGTTTCGTTTGAATGGTTTTCTAAGTGTGCTAAGTTTTCTAACTGGGTAGTTATTCTGGCTACAGGTGTTCTTAACTCGTGCGATGCATTGGCGGTAAATTCCTGCTGTTTCCTGTAAGCATTTTCAATCCTAAACATCATTTGGTTAAAGGCTTTGGCAATTAAATTTATTTCATCTTTTTTATTACTTTCCTCTAAACGCTCTGTTAAATTATTTAAACTTATATTGGTAATTTTCTGTTGGAAATTATCGAGGGGTAAAACCAGTTTACGTGTAAAATTAAATGACACAATCCATACCACTGAAGTGGCCACCAAAAAAGTAATGAGTAGTAATACGCTTAAAAACTGAATTTTTCTTTTACCGTATTTATCCTCAGCCGATATTAAGGCGTAATAATCTATACTCTGTGAATCGTAATAAATACCGTACACCTCATACTCCCCATCTGCCTTAAAAAGCGTTTTTTCTTCTTTCAGTTTTCTTAAATCATCAACTGTCCAGTGTATCACAACATCGTCAACACTGCTATAAATGAGTTGAAAGCTATCGTTAAAAATAAGTGTTTTTTCATTGTATAATTTGTGGATGGAGTTTCTATCAATTAGCTGCAAAAGCTGCTTGTCTACTTCCTGCACTTCTATCAATAGTTTCATAGAAGTAAGCGCTTTTTCTTCCAAACGCTCTCTAAACTCGTCCTTCCTAAAATTGGAGAATTGGACAAAAACCAATACGGAGGTAACACCAAAAATAATGGAAAAAAACAAACTGCTATATATGGCTATTCTCCTCTTTAACGTCATACTAGTCTGCTTTTAAAAAATAACCATAACCCGGTCTTGTTTGAATCAACTTAACTGCAAAATCTTTATCTATTTTTTTACGTAAAAAATTAATGTATACCTCTATGGTATTGTAGTTGGTTTCAATATTGTAATCCCAAATAGTTTCGGCTATTACCTGCTTTGAAACAGATTTACCTTTGGCCTTGGCTAACAAAACAAGTAACTGGTACTCCTTAGGCGATAATATAATTTCTATACCCTGCCTCTGTACTTTTAGCTCTGTTAAATTAATTTCCAGGTCGTCAATAGCTAGTTTCTCTTCTATTTGCTGAGGGTTATTTTTCCTGCGTAACAAAGCGGAAATACGCACAAATAACTCGTCAAAATGAAACGGTTTTACCAAATAATCATCTGCCCCGTTATTAAACGCCTTAACTTTATCACTTACTTCGCCAAAAGCTGTTAAAACAATAATGGGTGTTTCTTTGTCATTTGCCCTTATTTGTTTACAAACCTCAAATCCATTAATACCCGGCACATTAATATCTAAAATAAACAAATCGTATTTGCTAATATGGGCTTGCTTTAAAAGCAAACTTCCATCATACACCACATCGCATTCAAATTCCTTCGACACAAGAAACTGCTTAATCTCTTTCGATAAAGTAAAATCATCTTCCAGTAGTAGAATTTTCATACGGTTATGCTAATTAAACAAAATTTATCTAAAGTATTACTATACTTTGAAACGATGATGAAATTCGCGTTCCAAATCCTCCTTATGATCAGGATGTGCTAAATTAATTAAAGCCAACGCCCGTTGTTCTAAATTTTTCCCAAACAAATTAACAGCCCCATACTCGGTTACCACCCAATGAATGTGCCCTCTGGTTGTTACCACACCTGCACCATTTTTCAAAGTAGAAACAATTCTGGAAATACCTTTACTGGTTGTAGAAGGTAATGCTATAATAGGTTTTCCGCCTTTTGATAGAGATGCCCCCCTTATAAAATCCATTTGACCACCTATACCAGAATATTGATAGGTCCCAATAGAATCCGCGCATACCTGCCCAGTAATATCAATTTCGATAGCACTGTTTATACAAGTTGCTTTATCATTTTTTCTGATAATATCTGTATCATTTACATAATCTATTTCTAAACCATTAATCAATGGATTGTCATTAACAAAATCATATAGTTTTTTAGTTCCTGCCATAAATGAGGTAACCACTTTACCTTTTTTAACAGTCTTCATACTATTGTTTATAACACCACTCTCAATTAAAGGCAATACTCCATCCGAAAACATTTCAGTATGAATACCCAAGTTTTTATGATTTGTTAAATTACGCAATACCAAATCAGGAATAGCTCCAATACCTAGTTGCAATGTTGCCCCATCTTCAACCAATGCTGCCACATTTCTCCCAATTTGTTCAACCACCGGTGTTATATCTTTTGTATAATCAACCTCATATAAAGGCTCATCATTCCAAACCATTTTATCAATTTGGGTTATATGAATAAACCCATTTCCATGTACTCTGGGCATATTAGGATTTACTTGTGCTATAATTTTTTTAGCACTCGCCACGGCAGCTTTTGCTATATCAACCGAGGTACCCATTGAACAATATCCATGTGTATCAGGAGGAGATACATGTATAATAGCCACATCAATGGGCAAATAATTTTCACGAAACAATCGTGGAATTTCGCTTAAAAAGACCGGGACATAATCTCCCTGCCCATTATTAACGGCCGAACGTGTATTAGCCGATACAAACAGAGAGTTAATATAAAAGCTATCCTTATATTTAATATTACCAAAATCAATATTACCAAAAGTAGTAATACTCACGATTTCAACACGTTTCAACTCTTCGTATCTATTTAATAAATGTTGTACTAAATAAACAGGAGTAGCTGCACTTCCATGTATAAATACCCTATTACCTGATTTTACAACCGAAACAGCATTTTCAGCTGTTACATATTTTGAATCACTTATACTATTTGACATACTTCACCATGTTTTTTTTGCAATAATAAGTCTCTCTAATGGCTATTTTCTATGATTTAATAACAGCCCACCTAAAATACTAAAAGCTTACAACAGAGTAATTTCTTAAGTTAAATGATTAACAATCTTTTAAAAACATTTTTTTATTGGCATATAATAACCTACTTTTGCACGCTTTTTAAAAATAGACATTACATGCAAAAAATCAGAAACATAGCTATTATTGCCCACGTAGATCACGGGAAAACTACATTGGTTGATAA
>JAZKBU010000017.1 GCA_040388375.1 Bacteroidota bacterium
CTAGGCAACTAAACCTAACAATAACTAAGCAACATGGCTCAGTTCAGTATTTCATAGTGCGGTTTAGTTTTTCAAAGTCGCCACGTCGCTTAGTATTGTTCGTTAGGCACAACAATAAATTAGCGACAAGTGGCTGTTGTTTCCGCTATAAGGTAAGTTTAATGCACATTTAAACGTCCCTGCGATTCTATTACCTGCTGTGCTGCTGACTAGCCACCTGCGCCAAATATTGTTCGTTAAAAATCTAATTCCAAATTTTCATTTGGAAGTGGTATTTTCCATTCCCAATCAAGCTCAAATTTTTGTCTTAATTTTTCCATTCGCTCCTCAAATTCTCCAACCGTTTTAGTTTTTGAGCTTCCGGGACGGTTTATTAATTCTCCAGTTCTTTCGTTTATAGATGTAGTGTGCCAAATGTTTGATTTGTTCCAATCATGCATTTCGTCTTTATCCCAAATCTCCCCCAATCGTTCATGAAAACAGTCTATTTGCTCCTGAATAACACAACCCCAATAATAACGATTTTGCCTGTGGCTGCGCGTATTTTTAACAACCTCAATAACTATATGAAGCCTTTTACCTATATTTTTTAAAAGGAAATCAACAATTGTTGATGTAGTGTTTTTTTGAAGTTTGCCACCATCCTTACAATCTGAGTAAATTTCAAGTTTACATTTTGAAGTCATTTATTTAATTTGTTTTTGGCCCATCCCGGTAAATCCAGTTGATGATAGCCAGTTGCAGAATGAAACTCATAACCTTGATGCCATAAATTGTTTTCCTCGCAAAATTTTATTTGTTGTAACAGATCATTAAACTGCTGTTTACCTAATGCGATAAAATCTTTGTCTGCCTTATAAACAGATATGTTATAAGGAGGTAATGTTTCTACAACAAGAAAAAAGAAATCTGGGAACTTTCCGAATAAAGTTTCTTCAGCATCTAAATAGGAACCAACTTGTAAATGATAACCAAAATTAAAAGCAGCCTTTGTAAAACCTTCAGGACTTCCATCATTAGAGCTTTTTAAATCCATTATAAAAGAGTCGGCTGTCGCATCTTTATAGCCAATTAAAGGCAATCCAGTTGCTCTGTGGCTCCAAGAAACCTTATCCTGTGTTCTTGTAATTCTAGAAAGTAGTTCCTTCGCTTTTGGATTTTCAAATGTTTTGTTTGCAAGGAATTTAGCAAGCTCTGCATCTTCTGAATTTATCCATGTTTTACCCCTGTTTTCTTCTGCCCATTCTGTAAATTTTTGAACTTGAATAATAGTTTCGGGACTTGGTTTTTTTGCGTTTAATTGCGAAGATGTCGGTTTTTTAATATCATCCGGCATAATAGCAAATTTTCTATCATATTCATCTGGAGTTAGAATTAAAATATCAATTATTTGGCCGAATACCATTGATGCCGTTGGCTCAAATTTTGTTAATCTATATTCAACATAATGCTGAGGTGACTTTTGAAACGCTTTTAATGATGAATAAGAAAGTGGTCTTTTATCGAATTCTGGTTTAAAATCAGTGGTGTATCTCATTTAATTAGTTTTAGGAGTTAATTTTTTTCGAATAGTTTCAATTGCTGATCTGAACGCCATATTTTTATTTAGATTTTTATCGGATGATGTTAATTGCCATATGTATTTATCCAAACCTTCAATATCTGTAATTAGATCTAAACTTTCTTGAATAATAGGATCTAACTTAACTTCTGGATACATTATATTTTGATCTGGATTAAAATTAATTGTATCGCGCCGATTCAAATTGCCTCCAAACATATTTCCAAAATGATCGCAAGCATCCTTTATTGCCGCTGTTTTTGCCTTTGGAAATGCCATAGAAATAGCGCCATTATTTATGTTGGCCAAATCAGCGGCAGACATACCGGCGCGGGTTTGTAATTGTTCGGCTCCAATTCCATCATGATAATCCATTTCGCCAGTTGCTGGATTGAAATAATGAATCCTGACAGTTACCCACACTCCATTGAATGATGTACCTTGGTCTGTTATTTCAATTTGATATTTTTTAAATATCTTGCGAAGTAAGTACTCAATCTTATCAATTGGCAAATATTTATAAGGGACTTTTTGCCCGTTTACTTCCTGCTTTATATACGGATGTTCTTTTATCCATCTAGCAGGTGGATCTTGGCTTAACAGGAAGTTTAACTGTTCTACTTTTGTTACTTGCTCAATCTTTTCTTCTAAAATTTCAGCAATAGTTGGTAATCTATATGTTTGTAATTCCATATTATTTTTTTATAATTTGTTTTACGATTATCATTTGTGTTTCTGTAAATTTACCTGTAGTCAAAAGTTCATCAAGCCAAACGCGGGAAATTCCTATTTTTTCAGCAACAAATTTTTTCTTTAAGCCTTTATTTTTAATAGCTCTTTCAAGCTTTATCCCATAATGTATTGTTTTTCCCATTTTTTAGTTAATTATAAATTTCAGCAAATATACACTTTACATATGTGTAAACAACAAACGATGTAATGTTTTTTCAACAAATTCACCCTTTGAATTTGAAAATATTAAATCATCATATTTTTCAGCAGGACATCGACATTCTTTATAATGATCCGTAGATGTGATATGTTTAATGGTTATGTAAATACGATTAAACCATTCGGTGTTTTCATTACTCATATCATGCAACTTATCAAAATATTTTGAATCCTCAATGTTTTTTGAAAGCACTTTACCGGCATGAAGTATTTCAGATATTTTTGAAATGCCAGTTAATTTTTCCGCGTTTTTAACAGCTTCTTCAAATTGTTCTTCGCTCATGATTGATATTTTTCTAAAATTTTTATTGAATGGGAAACCTGTTCTATTTTCAAATAAACAGTTAATTTTGCTATTCGCATTTCTTCATCTTTGCCAGTTTTAGGATCTTTCATCGTTTCATAAGCTTTTATCATTTCAGACAATTTTCCCCTTAAAACAATAATCGAATAGTTAACATCAATATCAAACCTATAAATAGGAATGACAATTTCTTTATGAATGTTTTTGTAATTCCTGCGAGATTTATTGATATTTTTTTTCATACAATTATTACAAACTCTCCTTTGCAAAGTCTATTAATGATTCAATATCTAACTCTAGATTAATATTATCGGTATGTTTTACAAGTCTCCTTAATTCATTTTTATTTTGTAAAACATCCCACATACTAACCTTTTTGCCTTCTTTTAAATCCAATATAATTTGTTCGCTAGTCATTAAATCAATATTTGTTTTTTTTCTAAAATTTGTTTTGCAAATAAATCGATGAAATGTTGTTGAAAAGATCGGCTGCAATCCTCGTACCCTGATAAAAAATGTTCATTTTCCTCAATAATTGCTGTTATTATATCGAATTGTGATTTTCTCTTTAATTCTGTACTAAACATTATTAACTTTTCATCAATATTTATTTTTGCCATAACATTCGCACTTCCAAAAATACCGGTTATCCATTTCAATTCAGGATTAATTTCATAACCACAACTCTCAAGCATTGAGATAGCAATGTTTATTTTATGCTCAAAATCTTTATCAATAACTTCATGAAATGAATTTACTTTATCGGCACGTCTTACTGCGCTTATATGTGGATGAGCTGAAGATAGTTTCTTAAACAAAGAAGTTGGAACAATTATTAATTCGGATTCGTCAATTTCAACTCCTCTACTTTTAAACGCTTCAAAATCATCTTTTGCTATTACCTTAGCATTTCCTATTGTATCAGACCATTCTTTGTTAAAACTACCACTCCAATCATAATCCATATCATACTCAAAAGTACCTTCTTTTAAACTTGAAAGAAAAAGCTCAACACAATTTTTATCAAGAGCTTTAATTATTTTACCAAGATCATTTTCTAAATAACCTTTATATTCTCTAAGTTCGTTAATTTCTGCGCCCTTTATATCATAAGAAAACACTCCTTTGTAATCAGATTTCCTTTCTATAAGAACACCATTTTTATAGATACAAAGTGTCTGTTTTGCCGGGTAAATTGCGAAATCATCAGTTTCAAAAATGGCAGAAGATGTAATAAAATAATTGCCCCAATCATCAACAACTTCTTTTATTTTTCCTGTATTTTGAATAAAAAATGTTGTAGTATTCGTCTGTCCACCGACAGACGAAGTTGTTTCTTTAAAAGCATTTCCTTCATCCAAAGCATTACACCATATTTCCCTGCATATCATCCAAGGTTCCCAATCTAAACCCATAGTAGATGTAATACTTGTTCTTTCATTATTTATGTAGAGAATTTCAAATTCTGTATTTTGAATGTTTTCTTTTTTAACATCTATTTTTATTTCCTCTTCTCCAACGAAGATTTTAAAGTCAATATTATTTCGAACTAAAAATGCTAATGAATATTTTAAACCGGTACCGAATTTCCCAATTTTTATTTTATTGTTTTGTTTTGTAGATCCACCCATTAAACTTATAAGTCTAACATCGAGTTCTCCGCTGTTTTGAATTTTTAAATATTCCATATCCTTTTATTTGTTTTAAATTAAAAATTCCTTTTTACAAAACTTCCTGAAGCAAATGATTCAGCTTCAAATTCAAAAAAGTTTTTGTAATAATAATGGTTTCTGCCAAGAGCTAAGTCGTTTAACCCATAAGCGGCCCCGAAATATGGAAGATCCATATAAATATATTTGAATGGCCCAGTTTTATCTATATATTTGTTATAATCTCCGAATACAATATTATTTATATTTAAATAATCTCTATACTGAAGCATATGTATAAATTCGTGGGATAATGCTTCTGACCTTGCAGAAGGTTTTACTCCATTTGAAACGGTAATAGATGAAACTAAATTAGTAGAAAATGCCGTTGTTTTATTAGTTGTTGTAAAACATGGAGTTAGTGTATATAGGGTATTTTCAAAATTAAAAGAATTACCTTTTGTAAACGCAGTAACTGCTAAAGCCCCTATTCCAAAAGGTAATGCATATGGTTTTATTTTTCTTGTTTTTGTATTGGTTTCTAATCTAACAAGCCCGAACAAATCCACATTATAATATTCTAAAAATTTAGAACTTCTGGAAGTATTATAAACAATCGACGTACCTAATGCATCGGTAAATTGCATTGTCCACGCTAAATAATTTATTTCATTGGTAAACATATAACCAGCTCCCATTTTTGTCCCGGCTATAACAGCTCCTCCTATTGCGCCGTTTCTAAATCCGTGTAAAAATGCTTTTGAGTGAGTTACATGTCTTGGGTTTGTAATTAATTCACTAACCCCTCCTATTGCGCCATTGATAGCAACATTATAAAATAATAATTGCCCTCTTTGATCTGAGTAAGATTGCGCTGTTACGCTTAAGCTAAATAATGATAGTAGTACAATTGCCGTTGTTTTCATTGTTTTTGTTTTTAGATTAATTATTTAACTTTTTTACACTTTCAAAAAATTCATTTACACCTTTTAGTTTTTCATTAAGATCTTTTTTGCTAATTCTTATAAATTGTGCCCCTACTGCGAAATTACGAAGTGATTGCGCTGCTCTTTTGTAATCTGCTGTTTTCATGTTAGTTTAATTTTTTAGATAAATAAAATGATACTTCAGAATCTATTAACTTGCCAAAAGGTTTTAATCCATTACAAATCGCATTAAATGTATTTGATGGGCGTATTTTTCGTTTTACTTGTTTAATATTTCCCATGATTATTTACTTTTTATTGTTAAATTTATTGTCCAGCATTATAAGTGCCACAATTAACGATATAGCTCCTAGGAATATTATTCCTGATACTATTTGGGTGATTGATTCCTCTGTTAGCATGTTTGATTTTTTTAGTGAGTATTAATTTGATGAGACAAAACTACAAATTATTTTAATTACTTTACGTTTTTGTAAATAAAGTTATTAACAATAAGCAATAAAAAAGCCTGTTTTTATTCAAAACAGGCTTTAATAAACGAATTTACTTCGTTTAAATCTTGTAAAATTTACCTAAAATAAAACCGAATATAATTAACAAACTAAAGAAAAAGTATATAATTAATGGTTTTTCATACCAAGGATGAACTATAATAGTTTTAGTTTCAGGCTGTATGGTATTTTTTTTAGTAGTAGTTTTTTCGGCCCTTAAAAACGTTACAGTATCTTTATAAGCACCTTCTTTGCATGTTACCTTTGCCACACCTTTATAAATGTCTATAACAGCGCTTTTATCCCCCTTTTTTTGTTCTTGATGATATGTGTAAGATGTATCAATTAATATATCTGAAAAATTGTAGTATTCACTTTTAGGCTCTTGCCATTTATATACAGTATCTATGACTAATGACTGAATAATCATTACGCTATCAGTAATGATAGGTGGGAATTTCTGATCGCAACGATTCTGAGTTACGCAGGAACTTATAATTAAACATAAAATAATTGATTTAATTACTCGCATTTGTGGCTTCTTTCTTTAAAAATTTATCATCAGAATTTGTGAGGAAGTTTTTTAATAGATACATTCCAGCCGTACCTATTGCGGCTAATCCTATACTTTTCCATTCTGCTACAGTTGTAGGAAATGCGCCGGCATCAACCGCTGTGTAAATTAATTTTGCACCGGCTACCATGCCAGCCATAATAGCTGCTTTCAAATAGTCTTTTGGAACTAATGAGTATAATGTTGCTTTTACTTCGTTCATGATTTTTTTATTTAATTATTAACCCTTATAAATCCTAAGCATGAGGATATTTTTCTAACTCTACGACATACTTCATAACCTTCTCGAGATCCTTCATCATTTGTATTTCCTTCGATTGTATGAATCTTATCACCTTCAATAGATTCAACAAAGCCTGTATGACCAAGACCTTTTCCAAAATCCATTATAAAAATATCTCCCGGCAATGGATCCGTAAATTTACATTTCGGCTGGCAAAATTGCGTTTCTATTTCTTTCCATTGCCTTATAACTCCGCCTGTTTTAACAAGGGGATTTCTTAGGCCAGCCGCTCCAGACATTGTAATTCTAATTTTTGATTCTTCAACACACCAATAAATAAATGCCATACACCAGCTAGCAGGAAAATCAATATCTACTGAGTGTAAATATTTTTTCACATGCTCCCCCCAATTACTTCCTCTTGGAATTTCTTCTTTTCCCAACTCTTTTATAGCTATTTCAATATGCTTCATTTGGTGTTTTCTTTAACTATCCTTACCATTCTTATATTCTCATCCATTTTATCTGAAAGCGATTTAAAACCTTCCTTCATATCAACCTTTAGTTCCTTCAAATTCTCTTTTAAATTAACTACGTTTTCTTTCATAACGGCTTTTTCTGCCTTGTCCGTTTCAATGTATCTTTCCAAAACCTCTATTCGTTTATCATCTTTTGGTAAAGAAAAATTACTATAAGCAAAACCTGTAAGAGTTGTTATAATACCAAAAATAGCAGTCCATAAAATACTCTTTTCCCAATGCTTGATTTCTTTTAACCAACTAAAAACACTTTTTTCTGCCATGATTATTATCTTAATAAATATTCGCGCATGCAATCCTTATACTTCCTGTAATTTTTCGCTCTCAAACAAATCAATTCGTTTATTTCATACAACTGTAATTTATTTTCAAGTGTTATAACTTTAAGCTCTAATCTCTGAAACTGGCATTTACTAACAACTGGAGAGCATTGAATTGAATCAAGTTTTTTAATTGCTTCTTTTGCTATGTTTTCCCAATTTTTATAAGCAGGACTAAATCCCGGATCTATATTAATAAGTTCTTTATTAGGGATAACGAAATTTTGCGCTGTAACAACGCATCCGGTAAACCAAACCAAAGTAAATATCATTAATAATTTTTTCATTTGATTAATTTAAATCCATTAGCAATACACCACTCCCGAACATCGTTAGGAGTGAAGTTTTCAGGACGAGAAACATTATATCCTAACACTTTTAAAAACGTCATTGTACCCTCACCACATACATATTTATTATCATGGCCGTACTTTTCCTTTACTGTCCTTCCAAATAACAATTTACGCCAAAAGCCTAACGCCAATAATTTAAAGCAATAATCAGAGCCAAACATTTCTGTTACTATTTCACAGTATTTAGCTTCGTCAATTTCAGGAGCTCTATACACTTCAAACTCATACCCAAATTCTAAAAACCACTTATCAAAACGCCGCGGGAAAAACCCCTCTTTTTGAGCATCAACAATACAAAGAATGCCATTGATATATTGAGCTTGTGCTGTATGTGACCAATTGCTTTGTGTTGCGGTCATAATGGCCGCAGATAGATCGCTTTTTCCTCTGCAAATAAATATATCTCCGTTTTTATACATTGTTTATTAATTAAAAAACATTGTCATTGTTTATTAAACCAGTCAGTACACATTACCTTAAGAGCATCCAACATTCCTCCGGATGCAGCATTTAATGTAGAACTATGCATCTCTACGCCGTTGATAGTTATTTTGCCTGTATTAAAAGGCGCGAAGGAGCTTTCTAAATTATTTCCTGTAGAACTATTCACAAGTGTAAAGAAATTAGCGGCTAATGTTGCATCGGCACCTGTTAAATCCGATACTCTTAATGTTTTAGGATCATAGTGTTCTCCATAAATTGTGAATACTCCCTTTGTAGGATCTGGATGACCTAACAATGTTACTCCGGTTGTTAAGAATGAAACTGAATAAACCTTGGCTACTATTTTAGCAACAGTATCAACCCGGCTTTTTATTAGTAAATTAAACGCATTAAATGTAATGGAATCGGCACCGTGAAATGTATTGTTTGGTAATGTCAAATCCTTGACATTACCAAGATTATCGGTGTAATTTACAACAGTATTTACTTGGCCGACAAGAGCTGAGTTTTTAGTTTGAGAAAATGCCGTTACGGATAATAAAACAGCGAATAATAATGTTATCTTTTTCATGTTTTTTAATATTTTAGGTTTCCTTGTAAATCCTGTGCGTTGGCATTGCCTTGAGTTATTGTAGCTGTTACAGGAAGTGTTGCCCCTGTAAATAAACATTTATTATATTCTAAAGTTATTGAACCGCCGTTTATACAGTTAGCCGAAGCATTGGTTACTGCTATATCAGCATTATTTATTATCATAGAAGCTTGAGCGATTACGCCATGTCCGCCAGAATTGTTCCATGTGCATTTTATTGTTGGCTTTTGCAATAAAGAACAGCCGCTTATTGTAAATGCTCCAGATGAAATGTAGCTTCCTCCAACTATGTTGCAACCACCCCCTCCAATTACCGCTGTACCAACAGTGTTCACCGTACAGTTTTGCAAGGTGCAATTTGCTGCCCCATTAAACCACCCGTTAATGCCTGCTGTTGTGCTTATAGCTGTACAGTTAATCGCTGTAGCTCCGTTTGTTTGTGCGTCAAAACACGAAAAAGCGGTATTATAAGCCGTCGTATTAATGCAAAGTCCGCTATACAGCACCCCTCTTCCTGTACTACTAGGAACCAAGCAATCTTTTATTAATGAGGTCGTTGTAGATGTATTTATTCCATAAAATCCTGTCGCTGTAACACCTTGTACTATCCCTGTTGCGTCTACGCCATAACTAACCCCGCCAGACGCTCCGTTATAAGTCCCGTTATATATATTGCCAACAAATGCCGCACTTCCACCGCTTGCGCTTGCTGTTATTGTGAGTCCGCTTGTATAAGTTGTACCAGAGTTTGTAAATGCGTACCCGGTATAATTTGTGGTAATAATAGTCCCATTATACATATAGCAAGTTGGCGCTGTCGCTGAATCTGTGAATGGGCTTCCACCTGTTCCTGTATATGTGTATCTTGTACCTTGCAAGTTAATAGTAACCCCATTCTTTAATTTGATTATCGCTGTGCTTTCCGTAATATTTGCAAACACAAAAATAGTCTGACCGCTTGATGCCGCCGTTATAGCTGAACGTAATGTTGAATAGTATGTCGGCACTCCTGACGTGTTATAGATAGCACATATTCCCGTAGCAACACCTGTTGAAGATACTGTAAATGTTGGATAAGTCCCTGCTACAGAAACGCCAGTACCGCTACCTATTGTTACAGTTTGATTCGGCGCAGAATTTGTAACAGTATAAGAAGGCGCTGTGCCGGATACTGTTATTCCGCTTCCTGCGGTAATACTTGTTGTTGCTGCTGATGTTGCAACTAAAGCAACTCCGCTTGCTCTTGAATATCCATACCCCTTAACTTTATTACCCCCTAAATGTACAATAGTCATAACATCGCCTGCTGCCGTAGTTATATTTGAACTACCTTGCAATGTAAACGTTGCGCTATTGTTTAACGTTAATGTGTTTGTAAAAATTAATTTAACGGTTGTTCCTGTGTTATTTGGGTAAACATTTGCTATTATAACACTATCAATATTTGTCGTTCCTGTTACGCTATATGTATTCGCACCATTGTCAGCCGATAATGACAATGTTGATGCTGACGCTACTGTTAGCATATTGTCGCTCCACATGCCATCAATACCGCCTCGTCCTATTAATTTTGTTGCTGTACTAAAAACGTTGCTCCCTACAAATGTCGCATTACCTCCTGAAACACTCCCTAATCCTGTTATATTAGGACTTCCTGAGTTAGCGCCTATCTTAATGTAATTGTGTAACAAATAAAAGATAGTCGGAACAGAATCCTTGTTTATATCTAAAAATGATAACGAAGACGTGTAAGCCATTCTTGGACTTACCGATAGAGCATTTTGTTTGTTCCAAAAGGTTGTAAAATCAGTCGCACTTAAATAACCATCAACAAATAATGTTGATTTTGGCATATCAAAAACTCCTAATGAATAAGTTAATGGTGCTGTTGCAGAAAGTGAATATGTTGGAAGGGTTGGGAAATAAACTGATTTAAAGTCTGAAATACTTATTTTTTTTGTAGATCCCGGAGTGCCGGCAACATCATCTTTTAAAATAAAATCACCAGAAGAACCGGTTGTTGTTGTTGGTAAGTCTTTAACCTTTATTTGAGCTGTTAGTAAAAAAGGTATTAATATAAATGCAAAAGCAAATTTATTTTTCATTTTATTTATTTTAGTCGACTATGATAAAAAGGCCATCATCGGTTTGTAGGTTAATTCCATCATCGGTTTGCAATCCTGTTTCTGAAATAACTGATGAAACAATATTTAAAGTATTTATTTTTTTCTTTTGCTGAATCAAATTAAAAAATCCAATGTCAGAAATCAATATTGGGTTAAAATTAATTTTTTTACCGCTCAAATTAATGTCATTGGGGCCAATAATATTATTATCTTGCATTAATTTATAGAGATATTTAAAGTCTCCATAAGTCATTAAACATAAATCGTAAATACTTTGACCTTCAGTAGCTACTATAGAACTAGTCAATGTTGAATCTGCCATTTTAATTTCTTATTGCATTTGGTTGAATTAAAAATGTTCCATCTGGATTACTTATTATTTTCGGCCTTTCCATACTATAACCATCTGATTTTAATTGAAGTCTAATCTCTCTCTCTAACTGTTGTTGCAATCCGGATGATTTTACATAATAAACAATACCAACACCTACCAAAGGAAACTGTTTGTACCACCCAACATTTGAATTGATAATATCTTTTATATGTTGTTTATCCGAAAAATCAATTTTTAAATCTCCGGTTAGCGGATCAATATATAAATCTCCATCCGAATCAATTTTTAAATCTTTTGCTGCTGCCATTTTAATTACCTTGTTGAATAAGTGTATTTTCTATATCATCCCTCTCAGTAGGGATAATTGCCGTTACATTAAATGCTGAAAAATAAGCAGCTAATGTTGCATTTGTTACAGGTGTTCCCGGTGATGATGTTCCGGCTGCTATTATAGCAGAAACTACACCTTTAATTGCATTAACATGAGCCTCCAAAACATTTAATTTAGTTACTAATGGTATAACTTTAACCATCCCACCAAGACTACCATCCATAAATATTATTTTTGAAATGTCTGAAAACATTGAAACATAAGCAACGCCCCGTTTAGTCTTTATAATAGTAACAGTAGAGCCAATTTTAGGTATAATTTTAAATCCATCGTTACTCTCAGATGCAAGTCTAACCTCTGGAACATTCGTTGTAGCATTACTACCAATCGCAGTAACATCACATGTAAAATTATCTTCATTAACAGAATCAACAGTACAATCAAACGAAGTAACTACGTCAACATTAAAAGTGCCTGCAAGTTGCTGAATAAGCTCTCTTATCATATCATTTTCTCCCATTATAAACCGGCATTAATTGTTGAATTATCAAATTGATCCAATTTTAAATGCAACATGATTTTTTGTTTAAATCCATTAGTTACATCAAATGTTTTTTCTACTCCCTTTATTAAATATCCTCCATTTCTTTCTGGTAAAATGGAATCTCTTAAAATAGCTTCGTCTCCATGTTTTACAGATGGTAATCCGAACGTAGTAAAATCGCCAGTATATCCGGTATAATAAAATTTACGAAGTTCCTGCTCTGCCAATGCTTTTAATTTGCTTTCAGTTTCAACGCCATAAAAATAAAGTGTTCTTATCTCTCCCTCTTTACGACCAACAAACGTTTCGAGTCTTTTGCGTTTGGTCTTTTTATTTCCACTTGAATTTGTACTTTCTAATTCCACTTTATTGATAGAATACGCTTTTGCACCAAGAACAATATCATCCGTTCGCTTGTACTCCAAATTATTACTAACAATGTTTTTTTGAAATACAAAATTATAACCAATTCGATCAGATGGGTAATAAACGATACCGGAACAACGTAATTCGTTGCCTCTAAAATAACAGTAAATTCTTGCTTCCTTTTTCAATCTATCAAGTACACTACCTATTGAATCCTCCATAGTCCTAAAATCCTCTATTTTAGTGCTTATGGTTTGGCTGGTAGCTGTTCCTGTTACTAATGTAATCCCTGCCGTTTCAGGAAACATATCTAACATTTCCCTAACCATTTTTTGAACATCGTATTCAGAGCTTTTATATACTTTATTCGGCAGTTTTTTTTGTTTTAAAACAAACATTTTATCTTCACATTCTATTTCAATAGGTATATTGCTTCCAATCTTTGAAATATAACCATCAAATTCCTCATTTATTTCTTTTACTTCAGAATTAAAAGCAGTAGGATAAATATAACCCAATTCAATTTTTATTTTATCGCCTCTTAAAATCAAAGGTGGCAAAGAAGATTGACCTGAAGTGTTTTTGCCATCCCAATTAACTTTTTGCCCTTGCGAATTAATAAAGTATATTTTTTTAGGAAATATTAATTTTGCCGTATCTGTTAAATTTTGCCAAGACGAATTAATTACACATGAATTAACAAAATTAAATGTATATGTCTCCGATCTATTGGGAAAAGCAATAGTTGGTATCTGTGTAATTGTAAATTTTGAAATTAAACGTAACATTTATTTTATAAATAATTCAATAGGTTCATCACTACTTGCTTGTATTTCTACCTGTTGATAATTATAACCGCCCTCCATTTGAGGCATAGCATATCTTTCAACAACTATATTATCAATTCCTAAATTTTGCAAATACCGGCTATTTACGGCCAAGGCATTAGGAGCGTCTAACGCCTTTTTTAAATCAGATATCTGTTGCAAAGGCATTACTCCATTACTCCCAATTATCAACAATTTTATATTTACATTATAATCTCCATCAGAAATATATTCTTTCACAGACCCTTTTCTCCCTTGAACAGTTGTTTTGACAATATTTTTAGTTTCATCTACTGTCAATATTACTGTGTCAAACCTTAAAAATGGCCATTCATGTATGGTGCCATTATCTTCAGTCCATTGGCCTTCCTGAATTTCAAAATTACAAAATACAGGAGTACCTAATGCGGATTTGTACATTACGGGATCCTTTTGAATTTCTGCCATTTGAGAATATGGATTCGATGAGGATTGAATTTTAGATCGACTTATCACAGCCGAAACCCCTGCTCCATATTGAGCAATCCGTACAGCTTCTAATCCGTAAACTTTTAAAATCAAATTCTCCATTTACACTCCAGCTATTATTTGAGAATCATTAACCGCTTCGATCAATGCTTTTACCATTTGTTCTTTCACAGATTGAGCGCCCTCAGAAACTGTATTTGTAGCTATTGTAAATTTTTCAATCAGCTTATCAATATTTATTGTTATTACTGTATGTTTAGGCGCTTTAGCAGTATCTACTCCGGCAGCTCCTTTCATATCTTTTATTGATCCAGCCGCGCTTCCAGTAGAAAATATATCTTTATCATAAAGGGAATTTCTTTTCGAACTTATAACATTTAAAACTCTTGTTGCAGCTCTTACTTTTTCCCAGCCTTCTGATTTATCTAAAAGATTAGTTTTCTTTAATATTTCTCTTGCCTCTTCAACCCCTTTTTTTGCAGCCACAAGTTCAGCATCGACCATAGTTTTTTCATAGTTCAATGCCGTCTCCTGCGCTTGTTTTTTTGATTGGCCCAATTTCTCATAAGATTGAGCCAATTCTTGCACATATTTTTTCTCATCATCAGCAGCTTTTTTTATGGAATTATTAAGACCGCTTTCATATTCTTCTTTTAATCGTTGATAATTCTGAATGAGTAAATATACACTAGCTGCCAAAGCTGCTATAGCCACTATTACAATTCCTATAGGATTAGCTGTCATTGCTATATTTAAAGCAACTTGTGCAGCTGTCCACCCTTCAGTTACCAATGTATTTGTAACTATTGCAGCTGTACTAAGTCCAGTATACCAAACATTTAATTTTATAACTCCTTGCCATATTTTATACGTAGCAATTGCGGCAGCTACTGCAATCGCCAATGTTTTAATAACGGTTATATTTTCTTTTATCCATTTAACAACCTCTTTCGCTTCTTGAATCACTTCTTGCATTCCTCCGATAAACCAATTAATAGATGGCTGTAAATCATTGAAAACAGTAACTGCCAATTGTTCTAGTAAATCTTTTGTATTAGACCATTGACCGCCTGTTGATTGAGCTAATTCAGAGGTAAGATTTGCAAATTTACCGCCGGCTCCACTCATATTTTCAAATGCCTTTTGAATTTCAGGAAATCCAACGCGACCATCTTCTATATATTTTTGTAAGGCATTACCAGTTTTACCGGTAACTTTTGCCAATTCTTCATATATTGGAATACCTCGATTTGCAAACTGTCGAATGTCTACAGTCATGGCTTTGCCCTGTGTTTTTATTGTTCCATATAAATAAGCAATCTCTCCTATTGGTTGACTTAATCCAGCAGATACATCTCCTAATTGTTTTAATGTTGGCACAATATTTTTTGCTTCAATTCCGTAGGCTAATAATTGTTTTCCTGCTGTTTGTACTTCGCTTTGTGAAAATGGCGTAGTAGAAGCGAATTTTACCATTTGAGCAACTAATTTATCAGCTTCCGACTTACTGCCAAGCATTGTTTTTAATGAAATATTTAACCCTTCCATATTAACACCGGCATCAAATATCCCTTTTGCCATTGCTGATATCCCAATAGTTGCGCCTATCTTCGCAATAGTGCTTTGCAAAGATGATACTTTACCTTCAAATTTATCAGTCGCATTACTCGCGTTGTTGATAGCATTTGTAAATAAATCTTTAAGAGAAATTACATATTCTGTTTTTTCCATTTTGTTAAATTAAAAAAGCGAGTTTTATGCTCGCTTAATTATTCAAATTTCATTTGTCCAGTTGTTGTTAAAACATATTTTAATTCGCCCCATAGTTTAAATAATTTATCTTCATCCATTTCTTCCGGGTCTTCATGGTAATAGAATCTAATGAATGAATTTATTTTTTTAAACTCGCTGGAATCAACTGTTATTTTATGCTTATCTATTTTTTTTTTAGTGTATTCAATAATAATTTAACATGCCCGGCTGCATCAATACAACCACCAAGAAATACATCATCATATTTTGAATCTAAAGACGAAAACGCTTCGTGACTTTCGTCTTTAAGTAAAGACGTTGCAAGTATGATCTCTCCAGCTAACGTTATACTTTCTTTTGAAGACATAATATCGAATGCTTCCATTTTTGCGGCTCTTGTCGGCTCTGAAATATAGCCAATGAATATATCCTTAGTAGATGGCCGTACAAAAAAAAGAGGGTAAACATTTTTTTTATGTAACGCCGAAAGATCAACAGCTTTTTTTTCTGCTAATTCTCGCGCTTCTATTATAGATTTTGTAAAAGCGATATCTTCATCTAACAATGGGTTTGCTATCTTTTTTTTCATATTTTATAAATGTTGAATACCGGCTATTATAATAGGTACAGTTATTTTTATAGAAGTATCTCCTTCGCTTACATCAAATGCATCCTCAAGAAATTCACACGATTGTAATATATCAGTTTGGGCCGTTACTCTGGATCCTCCAAATACAATTGGAATATCAAATGCCGGGATATCTAAAGGATCTTTTGTTGGAGACACATTAATAATACGTTGCCATTCATCTCGATAAAGTTCGATAGATGCTTCATATTCTGAACGACCAATTCCTCTAGATACAGGCTCTCCACCAGCTCCATAATTATTTGTTTTTTCCTTTTTTTTCTTGTATGAAATTTTTGTAATTCCTTTTACCGGAACCCCAAATAAAACAAGAGTTATATTAACCCACGCATAATTAATACCATTAACTAAAGCCATTTTTTATTATATTGAAAGTGAATAACCAATATTTATAACGATATTACGCGCAACTCCCACAGGTACAAGTGTAACAGTAATAACTAATTGCGAACTTGTTAATACATTCTGAACTGGATTTACAGTTACACTTTTAGCTGATAACTCTCCATCTCTTACCATTTGATCTAATGCAGCGTTACCTGACATTTGAAAATATGCAACCGATGTATCTTTTAATGTTCCGTCTGTATTTACAGTCAATGGAGCATTTAGATCGGGTAAATAATTTGTATACAATAAACGAATAGCTTTGTCGATAGTTCTATTGTTTTCTATGTATGCGTAATCCGATGTTTGAATTATACAATCATGAGAATCATTTAAAAAAGTACCTTCATACCCAACTTTTTTAATTGAAAATACATAACGATAACTATTCAATGTTGTTAATAAAGAAGTTGAACATGCTGAGAATAAAATTCCATTAGCAAAAGCAGGAACATTGTTTTCAGTGCCATTTGAAATGTTGAATTTAGAAATCCATGCGATATCCTCATTAACAGCAGCTAAAGCTTCACAACCCAATACGGCCCCTCCATTAGTTATAGATTTTCCACATGCTTTAAATAAAGCATACCCTAAATTATCTCCATCCTGTCCAATAACAAGAGTTATATTTTTAGAATTTAAAGTAGATAAATTAGCAAGAGTCGATAATGTTGCTGAAGCATAATCAAAAGCAATTAAAACACTAGATAGTGGTTTATGTGCTACAAATAAAGAAGTACAAACAGCTTGAGCAGCTTGAACCTTTCCGCTTGTATAAGTAGTGCCATCAGCATAAACAAATGCTTGACGTATTTCCCCATTTGCAAAATTTTGAATTGTGGTAAGATCGGTAAAGTCATAAGTAGAAGGTACTGCGTACATTCCAACATACAAAACACCTTTTGGTTGTATTCTGAAAAATTCAGAAATATGATAATGCCATGGTGCTTGTAAAGAAGCAACACCGGCAATCATTGGAGATGCACCAAATTGTACTATAGTACCAGCTATTGTTCCTACTATTGTAGCAACTACTGGAGTGCCTGAATTTAAGAATAAACCAAGTCCGGGACGTGCTGTTATTGTAACAGCTCCAGCGGTATTTGCAGCTGTATAACCATGCGTTAATGTATTAGCATTTATAAACAACACTAATGCATCAGCGAATAATGTAACAGTTGTGTAAGCTGCCGTTTTAAGGAACACGCCTAACGAAATATTTGATGAAGGTTCTACTATTACTAATTCTAAAGTATCTCCATCAGCTCCAACGTTTGTAACAGTATATTTTGCAGTTGCTTTCGTTTCGTCTGCATAAGTATCTAAAATACCTAAAGATTCAGCATCTTCAACTGAAAATATTTTCTTTATTCTATCGGTGCTAGAAAATCCACTTGGCAATGTTCCTGTATAGAATAACATTGTAGAAATAAAATCAGAACCCGGCAACGGGCGGCCCAAACCACCTTGACCTAAATTAAAATTAACATCGTTAAGCATTTTTATTTGGTTTTTTTACTTCAACCTTTTCAGGTTTTATATGAAAAAATTCTAAATTATTTTCTTTTGCATGCGCTTCTATCTTTTTAACGTCAGCATCATAAAAAATACTTCCATCGCTAGTTGCATGAATGTTGCTATACTTATAGCTATTCTTATTTTTACGAACTAACGATTTAGCTTCATCGAAGTTCATTATTTTTTAGCTTTAGGCTCTTTTACTTTAGGCTCTTTTACTTCTTCTTCGTCTCCTAAAACTTGTTCTCTTGTGTGTTCCTCAAAACCTTTAGTTTCATGGAACAACCATTCTCCATTTTCATTAATAAAAACAGATTTAGCTTTATTTTTTTTCATGGTCGAAACCATAGCTTTATTATATTCCATTGTATTTATAAATTAATGGTTTAATTAATACGTGTTAATGTCGCAGCCGTTGCACTGATAAAAGTCAATCTAAAAACTGCTACGCCTATTGTAGCACTATTAGCTAATGTTAATGTATTTGTAGAAGGGAATCCTGATGCAACAATATTTGTCCCTACAACTACTGTAGCTGTACCACCGCTTGCCGCATTTAACAAAACGAAATCGAAAGTTGTTCCGGCCCCAGCCCCCAGTTGAGTTCCCATTTGTGTTGCCGTTGGCAATGTTAATGTAACAGTTCCAGATGCAACAGTCAAAACGCCGCCGGCTAATTCAGAAGCCGTTACCGTTGCACTTGCTGTATATGATGTTGCTGTTCTTGTTATTACCGGAGCAACGTATGATGTTGCTCTTATAGTTCCAGTTATAGATATCCCTGTAGTTGCAAAATCAACAACTTTAGATCCTCCAATAGAAGCGCCGTAATTGTTCGCTCCTATTCTATAAAAACCATTATCAGTATCAGAAGAAAAACCAATTGAAGGGGATCCAACCGATCCATTTCCGGCTAAACCTGTTGTCATATCTTGACCGGATAACCTAGCCCATTTAACACCATCAAAAACGAATGTTAAAAAGTGTGTAGTGCTTGCAAGTACGGTGTCATTTTGAGCAGAAAAACCAGTTGCTAATGATACTATTCTATTTGTACCATCAGCGGTAAAAATAAGGTTCAATTTATCTGAAACGTGCGAATTTGTTACGTCTGCATTAAATGATAATGCACCGGTAAGAGTACCCATTTTAACAGTTGTTTCGTATTTTGTAGCAGTAATTGTATAACTTGCTGCATAAGATGGTGCTACATATCCATAAGTTAATACACGCCCGGTATTATCTTTGTTTGGAGTTGTGCCAAATCGAGGAGTTATAAATTGCGCAGATACTGTGATAGAAAGTCCGATAAGCGCTAAAGAGAATATTTTTTTCATTTTGTTTTTTTTGTTTAATAGTTAAAATATAGGGAGTTTTTACGCTCCCTTTTATTATGCTTTATAAAGAACAACTTCGTTACCCCAGCCAATTTGAACATCAGCTTTAACTAACATTTTGATGAAGAACAATTCAGAATTTGCTTGCAATCTTGAAAGTTGTAAACCTTCGTCGGCAATGCTATTCATACCTACCCATAGATTTGATTCAGGAGATGCCATACCTTTAGCAATCATATAACAATCATTAGGGAAATCAGCTATTTTGCAAACTCTTTTCCCTTTGAAAGTGTCTTTACCCATTTGAGTAATGTCGATTCCTTTATACGTTTGATTTACTTGAGATTGATCGTACAAGTCGTAAGTTGCGTAAGAAACGAATATTTTCATATTTGGATCATAACGTAAAGCTTCAGGTATTGCATCGTAACCTCTTAACAATTCTGCTTGGATATTTGCAACGGTTAAAGTAATAGGAGAACTAACATCTATTACATCAGCGTCAGCTGTTGCATTTTTTAAGAAACCATTCCAATATTTATAAATATTAGTAAGTGTCATGTCGTTATTCCAAAGTGCTTTATTGAAATACTTCATGTAACGTTTCATAACTTCTTGTACAACTACAGATTCAGCTGTTGCCGGTAATGCACGATCTAACAATGTTGGGCTTAATTGTGTTGCAAACCAATGATCCTCAAAATCTCTTGGATTAAATTCGGTATAAATCATAAAATCTTGTGGATCCAAAACTTTACCATCAACAGTAAATGAACCTTTACTTGTTGGAGTTGCTGCGCGATCTTGAATAAAATCTTCATAATTCGCGTCAAAACGTGGAATTGTGAATTTCTTTTTAATCCCGTCTTTAATATAAACGTGTCCTCCATTTACTGTGTCAGCTCCTGTAATTGCTTTTATTAAGAATTGAGACGCAACCTCTCCGGCATAAGTAGTATCATTAATAACAAAACCATCATCAAACGCATAGTTACCATATTCAGATTTAATTCCGGCCAAGCCTTTTAAAAATCCTAAAAAAAGCAATGAAGTAGCAACTTCAAGTGTAATATTTACTTGATGCCCAGCTACAAATGTGGCAATTGCTGACATTGAAATTGAAACAATTGCAATCATAACAATTGAAACAAACATTCTTAAAAATTTATTAGTTGTTTTCATTTATTTTTATTTTTGGATTTTTTTTATTTATTTACCTTCTGATTTATTTTGAATCCCAATCATAACAGCTCCCATTGTATATCTTGGAACTGGAGCGCCAGTATCATCTTTGTTGACTATGTTTGCACCTTTTTTATTTAAAGGCATTGAATCAATTAATTCTTTTGTGCCTTCAAAATCTTTAATTGCTTGCGCTTTTATTTTTAATATAGTTGCAGCATCGTTTTTTATTTTACCAACTTTTGCGGCGTTTTCAACAAGTAAAGTTGCGGCGTTTTCAAGTGCTGTCACTTTCTCTGCATCTTCTGTTTCTTTCAATTCAGCAGCTTTGTTTTCCAAATCGGTAACTTTATTTTGAACTTCTACTAAATTTGTATTAGCAGTTTCAAGTTCTTTTTTTAATTTTTCTTTTTCAAGTTCAGCAGTTGTTGCACGGTTTTCTATAGCATCAATTGCTGCAACCATAACATCTTCTGTGGAGTTTTCGTTAATTTTCAATTTGTTATATACTTTTTTCATCGTATTTTGAATTGGTGGATTTGTATTTAAAGAATTAAAATAATTTGCGTATTGTTTCCATGTTGCTTTTGGATCGGTAGATATCGCTCTTGGTTTATTCATGTCGCTGCTATGTTCAATAACATCACAAAAACCATTTTTAACACAAGCATCAGCATCCATCCATGTTGTATTGTTCATAAAATCGGATATACTTTCCTCTGTTGCTGTAGGATTTTTACGTCCTAACATTTTTACAAGTGAATTTTTAAACGATTCTAATTCAGGAGTTGATCCAGTTGCTCCAGGACTAAATGGGTTATGCATCATTAAAAGAGCGTAATCACTCATATATCTTGTTCTTCCAGCTTGAAACACTACACCAGCTGAACTTGCTGCCACACCTGTATTGAATGTATCGACTTTAGTTTTAGTAGCTAAAATGGCATTGTACATCTGCATTGCATCAACTACATTACCACCGGGAGAACATATAAAAACCTTAATCCTTTTTTTACCTAAAGTATCTAAATACATTAATTCTTCTTGAAACTGAGGCCCCATAATTCCGTCGCCATCTTCTTCATCATGTCCGATATGCTTATTTACAAGCATTACAGGTTCATCGGTATCTACATATTGGGTATATTTTAATTTCATTAATACAAATGTAAATTCAAAAAAATAATATCATCGTATTTGGGGCCAATTTGGGGCCAACAACTTTGTTTAAAACTTTTATTCTACCTTTGTAAATAGATTTAATTAGATGTTATATTTGTATAAAACCATAAAAAATGCAAGAACAAACCCACGCAAGAAGGATAAGAATTCCATTATATCCAAACAGATTGCATTATAAATTAACAACCGCCTACGCATTTAATACGTCACAAAGCAAACCGGAGGCATGGCTTGAGATAAACAAAAAGTTCTTTGAAGCTATGGATCCAAAAGAAAAAGAAAAGTTACTTCGTCTTTATGATACAATGACTGATAAAGAAAAACAAAATCCAAAAAAAATATGATTCTTAAAATTGTAGAAATACTTTATTTAAGTGTGTTTGCACATGAATTAGGTCATTTTATAGTTGCCAGATTACTTAATCTGAAAATAGTTTCAGTATCTATTTTTATGAGGCCATTTATTTGTATTTTCTTAAATGGGACACTTTATAAAATTGGTTTTATCCCCATTACTGGATATGTAAATGTTCCGGATATTTATACACAAAGTAAATGGAAGAAAATTATTTATTTCTCAGCCGGTATTATAATGAACACATCGTTACTGTTATTTAGTAACGATGTGTTTTTACAAACAATAAATTTGTATTTGATTTTATTTAATTTGCTTCCATTTAGAAAATCGGATGGAAGAAATATTTTAGAAGTGTTATAAATCAAAACTTGCTCCTGTTAGTGATACCCATCTAGCCGTTCCAGCCCCCGTTAATGATGAATGATAAATAGTGCCATTAGTGTTAATGGTTAGTATTCCTGCCCCTTTTACTAATTGTTCATCAAAAAACAATACGCCCCTTACAGTTTTAGTTGTTGTTGGCCTAAATCCTATTGGTAAGGTAAACGAAGTTGCACCATTACCCATTGATGTTCCTACATTTCCAGCAGGGCCAGATAAAAAAACAGTCCCACCTTCTCTTCTATAACTTGTACTTGAATCATTTGCTATCCAATCTGTATTAATATAAATAGCATCTAATAAATCAAATGTACCACTACCACTAACACCATCGCTTAATATTAGCCTTCTTACTTTATGTACATTTCTAGATATATTATCTGAAAAAACAAGTGGATCAGCAATAGAGTCGTTAGTAATAGTAATAGTAAAAATAGCAACATTGGCAAAAGCGGTTGTTGTTGTTTTTCCGGGACAATAATAAATTTCTTCATTCCATAAAATAAAACCAGCAGTATACTGATTTGTACCATATGGAACAATACCATTTAAAATATATGCTTTAGATATATCATAAGAATTTCCTATTAAAGATATTGCCAAACCTAAATGAATTTCTTTGTTGGCATCCTGTAGAAAATCTAAAGACTTTCCTGTAAATGGTTGTTGAATAGAAGGATCTAAAATATCAGTTGTTATAATTATTTTCATTTTGTTTTTTTTAATAAGTTACTATATTATAAATAATTCCTGCGATTACATATTTATCAGCCTGAGCGCGTATAATATTTTCTGCATTAGTCGGGTCAGGATCCAACGCATTAAATACTAAAACTGGAACATAAATAGTAAAAGCATTATCTCCGAAACTGTAAGCATTGCCTAAGTATGTTGTTGAATAAATAGAATCATTTGCTAATAACGAAGATGTTTCGCCAGATTCACCCATTACAAAGGCTGTCCCGTAAATATTATTATTAGTTATATAAATTTGATCTGCCGGCGAAACATCTACATCAAACCATTTATTTAAAATATATTCAAGTACCATTTTACGAGAATTATATCTTAAACGCTCCCGCAACCCAATATATATTTCTTGCGTCTTTACAAAATATACAGAATTCGTTGGAACAATTCCGGCAAGAGTTGGTAATATACATTCATATACAGAACGATCAATATATCTTATTTTATCGCCAATAGAATAAGCAACTAAAACATCCCATTTATCGCCAGTAAAACCATCAGCATAATCATTGTGAAATCTATCCCGTATAATTTGTAATACTATTGTAAACGCTTTAAAAAAAGAAATAAATTTAGGCTTCCTTTTATCTGGAGGCAAAAGAATTTCAGTTTGTAAAGCATAATTTATATCGTAAATGGTCATTAAGATTCAGGTATAAAATTTAATTTAGTTAAAAAATCTTCGCCTGAAGTTGTTTCTTCCACAATATAACCAGCTGTTGTTGGATATTTATTAAAAAGTAAATCATAATCTTGAACTATAAATGTTTTATCTACAAAAGCCGTTGCGTCTGCCCTTATTGCCATATCTTTTATTGCTATATCAGTAACTCCACCAACTGCAAGTATAGCTGATTCTAATGCGCTAACACGTACAATGCCATCAAACGAATCTACAGAAGAGAGCTTTGATAAAAAAGCATTTATTCCAGCTATAACATTTGTTTTTATAATAGCAGCGTAATTACCATCAAAATAAATATCAGCAACTAAATAAAGTTTATCAGGTGGTAATGAAATGATAGAAGGTAGCACTCCTGCAAAACCTCCAACATTCAGATAACCTGTAAGTGATGTTTTTTCTAAACTATCCAATGCTTCAGGAGGTTCTCCTTTAGCTACTTTTACAGATACCACTTTGTTAGACATTGTTTTTACATAACATCGTGTTATTATTTGTAACGATTCATCTATAACGGCATAAGTAGGAATCAAATCTACAAGAGTAACAACTTGTGGCGTTGTTGTTGAATATTGAAATTTAAAAACTTCGTTCTGAATCCATTTGTTTGTGCCGGGAGCCGCTTCATCGGCTATCCCTTCCATTTCTATTTTAAAAATATCTAATGTTTGCTCAAAAATATTTATACAAGTCGCAACAATAAATGTCAACAATCTATAAATAGCTACCTGTGAGACGCTATTCATAGCAGACAGTTTACTATCTCCAGCTATTGCGGTTAACATTTTATTTTGCCAGTATGCTATTGATTGAGCCATTTTTTATTTTTCTTTTAAATATGGAGCCGGATTATAAGTTACATTTAATACAGGTTGTATAACCCCGCCGCCAATAGTTGTCCCTTGAGTTGATATTTGATTGCTTGTGTCTAAAAAATTAGTTTTATAATCAATTATTGCATGATATACGCCGGCATGTTGATAATCTCTGCCATCAGCACCCCTAACAAATTTAACAGCTCCGTCAGGTTCAAATCCGTTCATCTTAACATTAATAGCATCCATAAAATCGAAAACATCTAAATTTTGTTCCATGGTTCCGTCAGTTGCGTCAAGTTGCCAATGTAAAACATGGATGCGAATAATAAGAGGTTCATAAAGTTGTACACCATCTCCCAATTGTAATATTTCATCCGGATTAACTATTTCAGGAAACAACGCCGGCATTGGAAAAGAATATTGTTTATTTTGTTCATCCAAATTTAACTGATCGTTCCACACACGCACAAACTTAACATCTGAAATAGTTTCTAATTGAGCTAATATTGCTTTTATAAAATCCTTCATTTAAAACATTTTGAAAGTTCGCTATTTATTTTATTTCTTAAAATTCCGTCTAACGTTTTATTGTAACCTAAAAATTTGCGTCTCCTTTGTTTTCCTATTCCTTCATTATGTACTTGAGCGTAGTTAAATCCTGTTTTACTTTGAACAAATACTTCAAATCTTATTCTACTAAAAGTAGCTTCGCGTTTCATATTCGCTACAGCTCTCCTCAACATAGCTTTATTAACCAATAACTTTCGCGTAATATCTCTTTTCTTTATCCCTCTTCTTGCTATCCTTGGCGCCCATCTTTTACCCTCCCAACTTTCAGAATCGAAATTTTTAAAGTAAAATTTCTGTCCTTCATTTGCTATTTGTTTGGGTAAATTTATTTTTAATCTCTCAAAATTAATTTTTACTTTTTTAAAATTGAAAGCCATGTATTTTACTTTTTTCTATTTACTTTTTTTATTTCAGGAATCGGCAAATTAAAATTATCACTCGCTAAATCTTTATATTCATCAGGAACATCTTTAAAATACGGATGCTCCTTACCAAAAACCTCTCCAGTTTTACCCGGATTCATTTTAAAAGCATCGTTCATTTTGCTTTTAACTTCATTTCCAGCAGCGCTTACTTTATCTTTATGCGTAATTACTGCGTCTCCTTTTTCCAGTTTTTCAACAACACATCTGCAATTGTAATGATTAAGCGGCATGAACGTACTCCAAAATTTATCATCAACCGGTAATATTATATCGTTTAAAGGACGGCAAATAGTTGAAGTGTTTAAATCCATTACAGCGATATAACGAAGAAATGGAAATAGTTCTTTATCTTGTTCTATATCTGCCCACATTCTCGCACTTTCAGCTTGTCCTATAGCCGTATTATATTCGCTTTCCATCCAAGTTTCATTGTACAACTTGTATGTTTCTTGTGCTTTTTTTTTAAACTCTGAATAAGTTAATACTTTTCCGTTTTCTGTTAATAGTCCTCGCATATCCTCCATTTGATGAAATGTTTTAGCACCGGCAAACAAATAAATGTTTTCGCGTAAATTTTTTAATAATTCAGATGGAGCAGATCCATAACCTAATGAACTTTCAATACTTTTCAAAGAACCTCCGTAACCTTTATAAACTCCTTCCTTTAATTTTTCAGCAATAGAAGCATATAAATTTTCTGGCAAATTTTCTGGGTTTATTTTTCCACTATAAATGCCTTTAAAAATGTCGTCGATTTCTTCATCAGTTAAACCAAGCATTATTTATAAAGGTTTTTTATTTTTTCTTTTAAAGGTTGACTGAAATCATTTTTTAAAGGCACAACAGATTTGGTAAATTTAATTCCGGTTCTTTCAGTAAAATAATCCTCATCCATTTCCATTCCTGCATCTTTCATTGTTTTTGCAACTTCAGCAACTTTTAAATTGGATTCATTTTCAGCATTAGTATTTTCTTGTTTTTCTTTGTCATTTTTAAATGCAAAATATGTTCCAAATGCAATATTAAAGCCTAATGTTCTAAATTTATCAATGGAAGATTCATTCATATGATCGCAAAAAAACCTATTGTCAACCTTTCCGGTTTCTTCTAATGCTTTTTCTACCTCTAGAGGATTACCAAGTTTTCCCGGTGTTGTATCTATCGCAGAGGCGTGACCTAAAATAACCTTAGATATTTTTTCTTCACATCTCTTTTCCAAAGATTCATAACCTTTATACCCAGTTCCACCTAGTGCTGTTTCTAAAAATGAAATTTCATCAACAGGGTCAATTATAGCATATCCGCTGGATCCCATTTCTCTCAATGCTCTTTCTAATTCATCCCTCTCTGGCCCTTCTGTTTTATCGGTCTTTCCAACTCTATAAGGTTGAGAATATAATTCAACGAAATCCCCATTGTAACCTAATACATTTCGGCAAAATATTTCGTAAAGTCCAACTTTATACAAATAACCATTACCGCATTTATTTACACCAGACTCTGACGGCGTAGAAATCCAATCTGTCCAATCCATAATACTATTACCAAGATCATCGACAGTATTAGGGTCTAGAAATTTTAATCCGGTAATTGAATAAAAAAAGTGTTGCAGTTCTAATCGTTCAGGAGAAACATTTGAGCGCCTTACAACTCCTATGCTTGGGAATTTATCATCTATTAAATCTCCAAGTCCAATAAGAGAATATCCATAAGCTGGCGCATCAAGTACGTAGTTCATGTAATCATAAAACCATTTCTTTTTAAATAGTTTTGTTAATTCTTCGTTTTCTTTCCCATCAGCAAAATAAAAAGCAAAATCTTTAAGTAAGGTTAACCTTTTACGCTTTTCCATACAAGCGTGTACGTGTCCGTTTAAAACGGTATCTTGATAAAGTTGCTGTATTTTTATACGTTGTGGAAACCATGGTTGTTCTAACTCGTTTATAGCTCCACGCCATGCGAAAATATCTTGTTTTATTCTCGCTAGTTGTTGTCTATAAATATAATTAGAAGGATTTTTTATAGATCTTTTTGATGGTATATTATCATTAACTTGAGATAATACAGGATCTGTGTTTACAGATGTCAACTGTAAATTATTAGTTATTCTTATTCTACAATTTTGGTTTGACATTAGGCGGCATTTTTAAAAGTTGAAACAGCATGCATACACAATTTTAAATCAAACCAAAATAGACTATTTCCTGACTTTAAACCTTTAACCGTTTCCCAAGTACTATATGAAAATAACCATAAAATTTTCTTCTTAATTTTTTTATCTACAAAAAAAACCTTTCCGCATGGAGAATTTTTATCCGGATATTGTACAATTCTAAATTCAGGAGTTTTCATTTTTAATATGAGTTTTCATTTTTAATATTCCCACCAAACCTAATCCGTTTACCTTGATTAGGTTGAATTAAAGGTATATTAGCCGTTACGGATCCTTTTCCGCATTTCACAAGCCAAACAATAGCGGAATCATAATTATCAACCCTTAATTGTGGGATATTGTTTGGAGCTATACGCGAATGTATTTTATATAAAGCAATATCAACAACGCAATCAATTATTTTTTGGGAACGATTATCGCCGGCTGTAAATTTTGTCGTATCAGTTGGATATGTTCCAGCTGGAACAGAATACGAAACTCCCGAACCCCAATATTTGATACCATTTAAATTATTATCCGGAGCTACGTTAATAGGTGGTAAATTAGAACTATCATAGTACTGTAATGTTTGATTATGATTATACAATGTTGATGCTATTTTACACTCATATACTTTATTTTTCCAATATACCTCATCGCCTATTGAATAAATAGTTTTATAATCAAATTCAGGTTTAGGAACAGTCACAAAAAATAAATCATATTGCGAGCCAAGTAAAGTCCATTTTGATATATTAAATGCCTCACCAACTGTTATGGCTGTTGTACATATATATATTTTTCCAGCTTGTAAAGTAAAGGCTTTTAATGCATATGTTCCAGAGCTTGAATAGGCAGGGCCATCCAAGTAAAATCTATCTTTTGCTTTATAAATTGTATCGGGATTCCAAACTACTGTATCGGTAAATTCAGCCGCCGTATCGTATTTTTGAATTAAATATGAAGTTATTTCTTCTATTGCAGTTAATTCAGCTCCTAACAAAACAGCAGACGACCCACCGGTTAATTGAGTAATTTGAGCCGATTGGATATTTTGAGAATAGTCTATTAAACGTAGATATGCCATAGAAGACAAAGTAAATTAATACTTAGTTATCTTCTTGTTTTTGGGGCCAAAAAACGATTACCTTTTATATTTCTTTTTGAATTTATCTATCTGTGCTGAACTTGGTATTATTAAAGTATTTCTATTCCTTAACGTATGTATTATTTGATTCTTTTCAGCAAGTAATTTTTGTAGGTCATTAATTTTTTGCCGATACTTTTCCATTACAGTTATATCATCATCGGTACTCGTTAAATGCCAACTAAAACAATGAGTGCATAAATAAGAACGTTTTGGGATATTACCCCTATTAGATGTCGCCTTTAATTTTGTTAAATAAAAATCAGCATCTTTTTCAGTAGCAAAATACGTTTTAGAACAAAAACTTTTATCCATTTTAATAACTGTTTTTGTGTATGTTTTTACCTGTAACTATCCTTTGCGATTTTCCTGCGCGTTGATGTGTTGCGTATTCAGAAGCGAAAGCCATTACCATAAAATAACGCTTTGCATCAGATGGATGTCCGAATTCTTCATATTGAACTTTTGTAACTGGATTAGTTTTTTTTGTTTTCTTTAATGATCCATCAGAATCTTCTAAAGCATAACGGTAATCATGGATAGATTTTTTACAATTTAATCCTATTTCAATTCTTATTCCCGGAATCTTTTCTGAATAACACTCATTAACAAATTTGCCAGATATTATTACGGAAGGATTAACAGACTGCATTCTTAATGTCGGCTGGTATTCTTGTAGATATCCTTTTATTTCAGTAAAAAAGTTTTCACCTTTTTCTTTTAATGTTGATTCTTTAATTGATGTTCTATCCCCGTAAATGAATAATTTAGGAACATCAGATAAAGGATATCTATGCTTAAATTCAGCGCAGGCATTTTTTACTCTATTACGCGGATCTTCCAAACATATTTCATCAATTTGACGGGCGTATTGAAATGTTTCTTTTCCTATTTCTATTTTTTTTATTTGCCAAACAAGACAAGTTATATATGGATTTACATTATCATCCCATGTTATATGAAGCGCCGCCTCTTTATCCCATTTCAGTTCTTTGAAATGAATGTTTGAATTTATGTCTTTCCAGAATTCACCCCCGGTTCTTATTCTACCCCAATTGCCAAGCCCATATATGTTGTAATAATCAAAATCATCAATTTTGTCTTTTTCAAAATCATCAATAGTATGTTCATCTACGAAGTTGGGGCCAACTATGTATTTATTATCAAGGTAACAAGTTTTTAATACAACAGTATTGGCTTCTTTACCGTTAGCCGGCTTATTAATCCATTTGCCCTGTATATTAGTTTCTACCTCTACTAAAACCTCTTTATCAAAAACGTTTTTCTTTAACCAATGATCTTCACTTATAGGATTAAATATTCCTATGATCTTTTGGCCTAATTTACCACGCAGTCGTTTCTTTATTTGTTTAAAATCAACCTCTTCAAACTGCGATATTTCTTCAAGAATAACACGTTTAAAATTACTAATACCTTTTACCTTCTCTGAATCATCAAGACCTCGGAAACGGATATAACTACCTGAAGAACATTTGATAAAATTTTGCTGGCAAATAAACTCTTCCTCTAGCCCCCAATCTTTGATTATATTAATAAAATCGGCATAGATTGAGTCCTTTATGTCTGTGGCATACTTACGGAGGATTAACGAATTATTATCGCTTCCGGTAAGCATCCATTTTATTGTCTCTTGAACTACAGAAAATGTTTTAGAAGCGGAGGATCCTCCGTAAATGAAAAGAAAACGAATAGTATCGTTTGATAATGCCTCTTCAATGTGCCAATAAACGTTATTAAATAAATCGGGGTTAAAATTTATTTCTGGCGAATCAAATTCTTCTGTCATTTAACAAAGTAATAATTTTATATTCTTTTTAAGCCTTTTCCATTCCTGCCCCAATTTCCAAAATGAACCCCGTGTTGTTTTATTCCAGATAGTTTTAATTTCGGTATAATTATTCATTTGTTTCTTCTCCTGTTTTATACCCAATTTTAAATACTTTCTTCTTTGTTACGACCGTTTCGCTCTTATCTACCAATGCATTTAAACGTTGAGTTATTGAAGGATTGTAAATTCCAACCATACCACCCTCAATTTGATCCTGACGGATATTTTTCTTTATACGTGAGCAGATATGGATATAGTTTGAGTATCGACTATCCTTATTCTCAAAATAATCACTCACATCTACAATGATGTCATTATCTGAAAGCCAATTCGCAAAGCCATCCATTGTAAGAGGTCTTTGTGCTGGAATTTTAACTAAATTATCCGGCAAATCTCCAGTAAACCCTTTAGGGATTACTATGTTACCCTTTTTTTGTTCAATTATGTTTATCGGATTAGCTTTTACTTCTATTTTATATAGAAGGAAGTGTTCCCACATTATCTCTGGAGATTCTATATACTTTTGTTTTCCCCCGTGTCTCATTTGTTTTTATATGCTTGATAAGGTTGTGAAAATTGTAATAAAACTTTTATTGTACGCGCACTGTCTAAAATAACTAATAAACTGTCTTTTGCTTGATAAGCAACTAATCCTATAGAATCATATATATAGAAATTTTGCAAAAAACATATACCATTATTAATTAAAGGTAAAGGTGATGAAAAGTTTATTTTTTTAGTTTGAGCCTTGGAAAAATTTGTACAAAACAATATTATTAATAATACTATAAATATACGAATTTTATTGATAACACTAGTATTTTTTGCCATGCTTATAAGGTCTTGTTAGGTTATATCTCATTTTTAGTTGTATGTGTTGTTCAATGTTAATGCCTCTATAAGCTGCCAAGCTCATTAATCTCATTAATGAATCAGCAATTTCATCTTCAAAGGTGTTTTTAATTCTACTCTCAAAAAGGATTATAAAATCTTCTTCTTTTATTTTGGTAGTTCCGTCGTTATATGAGAAACTGATTTGATTTAATCTTTCAAAAAAACCAGCAAGATCACAATATTTATTTTCGTTATCGGCATTTAATGCTTCTGAGATCTCAGAATGAATAAGGCATAACATTTCTCCGGTATTCTTCTCCTCTTCAAAAAAACCTTTACTTTTAGCATTCGCGTAAATCTGATGGGATAATTCATTTATCATATTTTCATGGATTAGTAAGTTACATTTTCATTCCAACAAATTATTTGTCCGACAAACTGGATATCTTTCTTTTTAGGATTAAACCATCTTTCAAAATCTTCTATTTCTAAGCCGTCATTTTTAGCTACTTCACCCAATGAAAGCATTTGAAATTGCGACTTAACTTCTGTAGGTAATAGTATGGTTGTTTGATTTGGTGTTAATTCTATGATAATATCCCAAACTTTTTTAATTTCAATATCCGGAGCTATAATTATTTGATCTGAATGATATGGCCCCTTTCTTCCAGACTTAATGTTTATATTTGATCCCCAAATACGGGGGCTTGCAATATCTCCAGCTTTCCAACGATTTCCAGCCCGGATAGTGTGGTTTTTTGTTCCTTTACTAAATGCCAAAAAATTTAACTCAATATTTTTTACAAAATTACTTTTTAAATCAATCTTATTTTGAAGTAATAAACTATGTAATAGTTTTTCCCTAAAGTAAGTGGGTTGTCCAGCCCTTGGATTATATGAAGGAAATTCGCGAGAAAATGTTAGTACTTTAGCCATAAAACCCATTTAATTTAAAAGCCAATTTAGAGGCCCGTTTATAATCAATTATCTTACCATCATAATTACTACGATGTAGCCATAATGATGTAAAATAGTATATGAATCCTAAACTATTCATCATTCTTTTTTTTCATTTTATAATCTATTTAACGAATAACCTTTTTCTTTTGCCCATTCCGGGTTTTCCTCAATTTTTTTATGCCCTTCAGCAGAAACTGCCAGCCAAAACCTTACATCTGTTAACAGTTTTCCTATTCTACCTTTTTTATGATGAACCTGAGTAGCTGGATCTCCCGTTATAGGGCAAAATTTATTGTTTAAAAACACTTCTCGTAATGTTAGGTACTCTTTGTTTTCTTTTTTTCGTTTGTTGCTTAAATGCGATATTTTTGATGGTTTAGGTTTTATCTTTGGTTCAGGTTTAGGATCTGGCCTAAATTTGCCTCCTGAAAATTTAACAAATGCCGTCATTAAACAGTATCGTTTACTCTTTTTTTCCATTCTGAATGATTGTATTCTGCATTTTTAGTATCAATAAGCATTTCTTCTATTGACACGGCTTTTAATTTAATTCCTGTGGTTTTCATTTTCTTAGCGGTTTTTTTAGTTATTATTAATTTGATGAGACAAAACTACAAATTATTTTAACCACTTTACGTTTTTGTAAATAAAGTTATTAACAATTGGCATTTATTTCTTCTACACGCATTAATACAAATTCATTGGCTGTTAATTTTTTTCCATTATAATCAACAATTGCAATGGGAGAGTTTTTATTAACAGGTTGATTAAGATACAACGAATCAAATTCATTAAATAATTTTTGAACTAAAATTTCTTCTGGTGTTCTTTCTCTTTTTTCAGGAGAAATTAAATTTAAATCTATTGATCGTTCTTCTTGAGGAAATTTCTCGACTATTGATTTAAGGGCTTTCAATATAACAATATCAGGTTTTAACTCTTTATTTTTTTTTTGTTTTTCAATATTGTCAATATATGCCATTTCTGTTCGTTCTTCCAAATATTTATCTATCCAACCAAAAATAACAGCGGCATCTATTCGGTCAAACATTGTACCATATCTACCTTTTTTTGCTTGTTCAAAGCAATATTTTAATTCTTCTATTTTTAAGAAATAATAATCGGATTTTATAGCATTAACAACGAATATTACTTGCATTTGATTCATTGTTTTACCAACATTAAAAGATTCTATCAAATCGGTAGAAATAAAAGTTAAAAAAGCATCGGCGAACATTGGGCCCTTTTCTTTTATTATTTTTGATACGGATAGACCATTTGATTTATACGCTTCCATCCCCGTTTTGACTTGCAAGTCCGTCCAGTACTTTTGAGGATAACTCGTTAAGGCTTCTAACTTCGCCAGAACGTTGCTCTCTATCTTTATTATTTGATTGTTTTCCATAGGGATTTTCTAAATTTTTTAACCATTCTTGTTTAAATCCTTTCCAGCTTTTTTCGCAACAAATTTTTAAAACGTAATTTTTATCAACAGTTAAATCTTTTTCGATTTCATCAATAAACATTTTAAAAGCTGTTTCAGTATTTGATGCCTTTTTATTTTTTCTAACAATAAGCCAATCATTTACAAGTTGCGAATCAAAACCATAATCAAGTAATTTTTTTTTGAAATCGAATTTTGTTTCTTTTTCAAAAAGAATATTTTCTTCTTTTATATTATCTGATTTAATTTCTTCTTGTATAATCTTATCTAATCTTATCTGTGTATTTTCGGGTACTTTAAGGTTACTTTTATTCAATTTACGGATACTTAAAGTATCTAGAATTTCAAATAAAGTGTCCAAATTAATACATTTATTATTCCTTTTTTTATACGCTTCTTGAATACTATCAATGAACTTTTCATTAAAAAGCACTTTATTTTCAAACCATAAAGACGAATTAAATTCGCCTAATTTACAAAGGTCGTTTATTATATTAACCAAAATATCCTCAGAAACTCCACATTTTGAAGATAAATACATAAGTGCTGTAGGGTCGTTTAGATTCAACCAGTGATTTTCATTTACAGCTAGTTGTCTGAGTATTTTAAACCATGTAGCATAACCATCGTTTCCATATTTTTTTTCAATATAAAACATTGATTTACCTTCTTTGCAAAGAAAAGGAAAGTAGTCGACCGTATTTTTTTCTTTTCTTCCTAAAGCCATTTTTTTGAAAAAGAAACCTTCATTTTACCCGGCAAAGCAAAATGAAGGTTTCGTTTAAGTAACTAAGTTTCCTTTCGCTACTATGTTAATTTAAATTTGCCGATTTAAATTTATTGCTCAATACAAACAATATCCTTGAAGTGTTCTAATTCGGTGCGTAATATCCCTTCTTTCGTTGACATTTCAAGGTCTCGCAACTGTACGCTTTCAAGATATACATACACTTCTCCTGCTCTTAATTCAACGCAAATATCAACCTTAAATTTTATTTTAGGCTGACCCTTAAAAATATTAATGTCTAAAACGAACGATTCCTGTAATTCGTGAGTAATTTTTGAATGTAAAGTATTCAATTTTTCTCCTCTCAAGTCGTTTGAATTTTCAAGGGATGTAGCTACTTTAGCTTTAAAATTTTGAAGAGCTAAACATATTTTAGCGTGTTCTGTTTGATCCTCAAAATAAATGCGATTAAACTTAATAATTCGCAATAAATCTTTTGGTTCAAATTGCACTCCGGTGTTTACTTCAAACTTTTTTAGTTCTGAATTATTTTGAATAATTCCTACTACAGCATAATTATCATTTTCATAATTTTCATCCAACACAAGAAAAATGCTACCTTTTAAAAGGTCATAAACTACATGACATTTGTTCGGATCGTGCAAATGTTTCCTTTTGTTATAAAATTCACTAGGGGATGAAATAACTCCTACTAAATGGACTTTATTTGGCTTTATAACATCTAATTGTTTTGGCGCCGAACCTTCGCGAATAATAATTACAGGGTTTTTATCTGTAATTTGAGTTGAATTGTCAGAAACAAATTTTTTTATTACTTGTTCTTTTGGGCTTTCGCCATTTTTTTCTGTTTCCATTTTTTGTTTTTTAATTAATTATTATTTACTTTTTTTTATTTTCCTTGTGGGATATAGGCCTGCGCCTCTTCTGGTCGCATTCTTCTTGATTCTAACAGTGTCCCGGTGTTATCATAATACCCAACCATTCTATTTTCATAGTCAGGGAAAATATATACTTGACATGTTACTTCTTGAAACCCAAGTCTAATGTTTTTTAACAAATATTCGTTTTGATCCAACGGCGCTTTTACTGCGGCTTTATTTTCGTCTTTCGCTTTATTTAAAACCTCATTAGCTTTGCGAACAATTATTGAATTTGAAAGGAACGTAGCGCGCATTTCAGTTAGTTCGTCAATAGAAAAATATTTCTGGATATCTTTTTCTTCAGTCGTTAGGCAATTGGCTTCTAACATAGCCTCCCTTTCATTATCGGGAATTTCTTTAAATAGTTGTTGTTCCATTGTTTTTTAGTTAAAAATTAAACTCTCAATTTGACTACGTGTTAATTTATTTTCAATGATTTTTTTAGCGAAGGAAAATAATTCCGAATTAATTACATCTTTCGGTTTATCAATTTGAGATTTAAAAACCATTTGTAATTCTTTAAAAGAATCAACTTTATTGGTTGCTTTGTCGAAATGTTTTTTAGTTACTTTCTCATGTACCTCATCTGAAACTTCATAAGTTTGCTCGCTATCTTCATTTTCAACAACAGTAGATTTTTTTATTGTTTTTACAATTCCAAAAGACGCCTCTATTTTATCAAGGGCTTCATTATAATCTGCTGAATCCTTTAGAATATCCAACACCAAAGTGTAAGAAATCTTTTTATCAGAAATCATTTTTCTGATGCGGATAGGAGCGCTTGCCAACAATGCAAGATTCTGAATTAATCGCATTGATTTGCCAAGTCGAACGGATATTTCTTTGTTCTTCCATCCGATAGCTTGTAATCTGCGTACAGTTTCAGCTTGTTCAACAGGTGTAAATGGTTTTCCGGAGTTGGTAGTAAAATGCTCCATTAAAATCATTTCGTCGGTAACAGTTCTGGAGTCTCCGATTGAGATGATTTTAGCGCGAATAGTATGCCCTTTTTCAACCAATAACATGGCAGCAGCTAATCGTCTATGCCCAGCGACAATTTCCCAATCATAAGCTTCTGATTTAGAAACTCTAAAACCTCTCAAGGGAGTAACTACGCCATTTTGTAAAATATCAGCAGCCAATTCTTCTAAGTCGCCGTAATCTTCGCGCGGATTTCCTCCGGCACGTTGCAATGGGCGTATTCTACGAACATCTACTTCGTAATGTTTCCCTTGCGTTTCGTCTTTAATTTCTAGTTCTTTCATTGTTTATAATTTAAAATGTTTTTGCAATGATATGAAATTTTTGTTTACAAAATTGTAAATTTTAAAACAAAGTTAATACGCTTTCTTTTTCTTCAATACAAGCCTTGTGATTTTTAGCATTAATATTGAAATATGATTCCTTTAACTCGATAGAAATACTTTTTCTATTCATTTTTAAAGCTGCAAACCCCTCGCTTCCAATACCTCCAAAAGGACTAAAAACAGTTTCTCCTTCGTTTGAATATAAATGGAGCACCCTTTCTATTGTATCTAGCTGTAAAGGACATATATGTTTTTCATCATTTCCATCGCGTCCAGAACGATATTGTAATGTTCTTGAGTAATCAATATCATACCATACCGGAGATGCGTATTTCTGCCATAATTCAACTGGTAAATAATTTAATTTATCTTCGTTGGTATCTTGGTGTGAAATAGGTATTGCATTTTCTCCTGAATTACGAAAAAATAAAACATAATCAGGAATTCCAACCCTACTCATTACACTATCTTTTTTAATTGTTTTATGTAATAATCCTAGTGCTTTTGTTCGTTGCATTTCTGTTACCGGATTTTTCCATATTGTAACTTTTGAATGGTAAATAAACCCTTCTTTTTGGAACCAATCAATCAACATCCCACTAAAATCTCTTAATCCAATGTAACCCTCTTTACCTTTTTGTATTGGCAAATCCATGCAATGTATAGCGCATATTCTGCCGGGCTTTAACACTCTTTTTATTTCAGGTATAAGAAATCTAAAATGTTGTTCAAATTGTTTATAATCGCTAACATTACCCATATCCTCCTCTTTGTCAGAATAAACATACAGCTCAGCAAATGGAGGACTAAAAACGGATATATCAGCGCAATTGGTAGGTAATTTTTTTGATTCGGTTACAGCATCACCATTTATTAAATGATAATAATCTGTTTTAATTTCTTTGTTTTTTATCATAATTTTTGATTTGGATTTTTTATAATTTGTTTCTGCTGAATATTTAGACATTTCGGATATACGTTCAAAGTGTTGCTTTTCTTTTGATAAAATAGTTTGACGTACATTTATTTGTGATTCTGGGATTAAAATATGCACTATTACTTTGTTTTTTTGACCAAACCTATAACACCTCCTCACAGCTTGGTAGAAAGCTTCAAATTTAAAATCGTACGATGTAAAAATTATTTGATTGCATTGTTGATAGTTCATACCAAATGATGCGATTGATGTTTTTGTAATAAGCGTTTTGAATTCTTTTTTTGCAAAACCATTCAAATGTTTTGCTTTATATTCGGGAGTGTTACTCCCCTGAACATTTATAGAATCTGGCAATAATTTAGAAAGCGTATCGGTTTCATCATTTTTCAACCCCCAAACAATCCATTGATTGTTATTTGAATTGACTAATTCAACCGTTTTTTGAATGCGGCTATCGAATGACCTTTTTAAATCTTTATGCAAATCAGTTGCGCTAACGGCAACGCTTCCGAATAAATTATCTGTTTTATTTTCAACAGAAATAACATGTTCTATATATTCTATTTCCGGCAAATAATATCCATCCCCATCAAAACCTAAAGTTGCAGGATTATCAATTGCCATTGACCAACTCGATACATATTTCCAAAATGGATCTGCTGCGTGTTTTCTAAGCCTCCATTTTGATGTTTCTCCTCCATCATGAACAAAGAACATAGCCAACATTTCTAAATAACTCATTGCTCCTAAAAATTCAGAATGTTGACCAAGCTCCATATGATCGTTTGGGCTTGGCGTTGCTGTGCAACATAGTTTATACGGCGTGTTTTTAAAAGTCTCAATTATCAATTGAGATAGCTTTCCATCTTTCCCTTTTAAAATACTTGATTCGTCAAGAACTATTCCTGAATATTTTGATACATCAATATTTTTAAGTTGATCGTAATTGTTAATTTCATTGCCGTCATTTTCAATTGCAAAAGCATCTATTTGTATTCCAAATTTAACACCTTCATTAATCGTTTGTTCGCAGATAGCGAGGGGAGCCAATAGTAAAACAGGTTTGTTTGTTTTTTCTTTTACTTGCTTTGCCCATTCTAATTGGCAGAATGTTTTACCAAGTCCACAATCAAAGAATAATGCAAATTTCCCTTTAAATAAGGCTATTTTAACGGCAAACTTTTGAAAGTCTTTTAGCATTGTGTTTAATTCCGATTCATCAATGCTAAACCCGCTTTCCAAAAAGGTTTTTCTTTTTGATTCTAAAAAAGTTTTATACTCCATATTTATTCATTATCAATTATAAATTTAACATTAAATAATACATATTCTGAAACCTTCTTTTGTTCTATCCTTTTTAAAACGCCGTTGTAAGTAATGTTTTCGCTCTTAGCATAATCTGAAATTGTTTTTAAATTAAGAAAGGATGCCAGAGAATCTAGTATTTCAACAACTTCATTATTATTGAGTTCACCATTTTGCACTCTTTGTCCTAAGTGCAATTTTATTTTATCTGAAAGTTCGCTCATAGCTCTGAAAGTATTGATTTCACAAGTGCATATTTTTAAACTGCGCTTATCCAGTAGTTAGTGGCAATGCTAAAAATCTTCTTCCCAATGCCCCCACCCACATTTATGTTTATCTACGCTATGGTATCTATCACCGCCAGGATGCGATACTTTTTCACTTTCTTTAAATATACATCCATCGCACACTTTTTCTACCCATTCCTTCTCGCAATTTTCAGGCTCATTAGTAGCACTGCCACTAACATCACCTAATGGCAAATGCGGTTCGGAAGTGTTTATTTCGTTTTTCTCTCGCTCAAATACGTCTGTTATTTTATTCCTAACGTCTTGATAGGCATCCGCAGCCGTTCTATCGGAAGATCTTTCGCTTGCCTTTAGATAGTTCCTGTTTTCTATACAATATTGTTGTAGTTTTATTAATTCTGCTTTAAAATCCATCGCTCGGTATATTTAGTTTTGTAGTTATTAATTTCTTGTATCGGTTAAATCGCATCAGCCATTAGCTGTTTACCGTTACCAGCAATAGGAAGGGGCAAGGGCTATTAATAAAGTTCGTTGTTAAAAATTAAAAAAGCCCTCGCTCCCTACTAATGGTAATTACTGCACACTTTTAAATAACGTAGGCGCACTTCCGTATAATGGGGTGTGTCCATCCCATTTATCAATAAACATTTGCTGAATAAGCATTGGAGTTAATGATGTTTGTTTTAAATCATTAGCTTTTTTTTCTGCTTCGGCTTGCACAATTAACTTTTTCGCTTGTGCTTCGGCAACTCTTAACTGGTTCTCTACCATCATTGCTTCTTGCACAGCTTTGTTTTTATTATTTACAGCATCAACAATAGTTTGCGGGTATTTTAAGCCGCTTGTTAATTGCTCCAATTTAAAGCCTTCTTTTTCTAAAACAGAAGCCAGCGTTTTTTGAACATCCGTTTCAAACTTTTCTCTGTTGCTTACTATTTCGTCAGTAGTATATTTGTTCATCTGCAAACGAAAAGCATCTTTTACATAATTTAAAATTGTCGTTGCGCTTACTTCCTCTAAATCCTTTCTGTATTTAGAAAATATTTGAGGGCTATTACCAGCAACGATGTTAAATGATAATGTAGGGTCAACAATAAATTCGCTTCCGTCTTTAGCATTTACATTAAATGCTTCGTAATCTACAGTCTGGATAAATGTTGCGTATTGTTCAACATCTTCCGTCCAAGGGTTATACCATACACGTCCAGTTACAAGTGATACATCTTGCACCCCTTTATCACTTCCATATTGTTTAATTAAAATGCCTTCGTGTCCGGCATCAATACGTGTGCAACTCGTTACTACTAAAGCTGCCAATCCTAAAATTAATCTTGTTTTTTTCATTTTGTTGTTTGTTTTTTGGTTAATAGATATTTGAATAAAAAATAATTGCCTGTAATAAAGCCACAGGTTAATGCTATTCCGATTAATATAGCAACATCGGACTGTTGCCTTAAAAGTTCTGTAATCCACGAAAAGCAGTAAAATTCAACCGCTAAAATCAATGGTGAGCTTATCAATAATGCTTTTTTCATTTTTTCCATCTCTTTTTTTAATTTTTATTAGTAATTATTTATAAAGTTCATCGGTTAATAAATCCTACTGCTGGTAACAATAACTAAAATAAAGGCTATCTAAGTGGTTACTATTCGCTGTTGCTACAACGCCCTTCTTTTAGTATCGTTCGTTATATGCAAGGCTTAGTTTTGTGTTTCTTTTTTAGCTTCTCGTTGTATTCTCTTGCAGCGCATGAAAATTCATAGCCCAAATATTCACAATGAACTGAATTTAAGCAGCAAGATAATTCTTCTCCTTTTTTTAATTTTGGTATTTTAATACTTTTTGCTCCGTTTGCATCACTCATAATTTTTATTTCAATTTAACTTTAGTGCTGAAAATCCGCCCAGCACATAACAGCGGGTATAATAAATAAAAAATATTCTTTTCTATTTTTACGGGTATGTTTTTTACTTCTCATACCCGCAAAACGTTAGGTTCAATTGCCTGCCAACGCTCCTGTGTGTTCTGCTATACCCAAAAAATCCTTTAACTCTAAGGCAAATTCATTGTCAGAATAAGTATCTTGCCCAAGCGTTCCTTTTGTTAGCCTATGGTTTAATGCTTCAATGGTTGTTTCCTCCTTAGTAAACTGTCCCTCTAAACCATGACAAGAACAATGCGAGCCATTTACTTCATATAGGTTGCCATCTTGTTCAAACAACACAAAAGCATCACCACTATAATTATCCTCTCCATAGCTCGCAAATAATATGTTTATTGGCTTCCATAATTCAATAGCCTCATTCATTTTTGCCTTTTTTTCTTCCCAAATTTTCACGTTTGCGTAAGGTGCAGTTTCTGCTTTGTATTCATCATCTGACATATAAATATCATCGAAGTCTGAAATAACATCAATTTTTGTTTTCCAGTTATGCAAATAAACTGGCTCTTGTTTTAAAATTTCGTCTAATGTTTTCATGTTTTTTTTGTTTTATAGTTTAATAATTAAAATCTTCCTCCGATTTGCTACCCTAGGCAACTAAACCTAACAATAACTAAGCAACATGGCTCAGTTCAGTATTTCAT